>JAKJGF010000003.1 GCA_022704525.1 Bacillota bacterium
TTCTTACTCATACTTTTTTTATTTCTATACCTTTTATTTTTATCCTTGTCTTTGGTACATTTTTTTTTAGAATTACTCTAAAGATGAGGAAGTGAAAAATAAAATCTTATCAGTGGATTTCATTAATTCTTATTCGTCCTTATTTCTTTTTGAGGAAGACTATCGGCAGGAGTAATTTTCTTGACCTATTGCAGTTCTTTTTTAATACAAGAGCTTACAGATGTAAAAAGAAAAGAAAACCAGATTGTTATTGTAAATAGGAAAGTCGCTCATTTTTCTTTCCCTGGAAAGATAAACCTGATACTTTTTTGAAAGAAGTTTTTTAAGTATCTGAGCTATATCCAGAGTGATGTCTGCTTCTCTTGTTCCGTCTAATGCGATTGCTCCGAAGTCTCCGCCCTGGTCACCGTGGCCGGGATCAATGAAGATTTTTTTCATAATTTTTCCCTGCCTTTCTTTTACAGGGAAAGAGAGGTTATTAACAGTCAATAAAATTTTAGGTAAAATTATATAAAACCTTGTATTTCACCCAATTTATATGCTATAATATAAAAAATGATATTTTTAATAGAGAGGTAAAAGTTATGGGAAAATATTATAATATAGGAGAATTCGCAAAACTTATAAATAAATCTCCCGATACATTACGAAGATGGGATAAAGAAGGGAAATTAAAGCCCTCTTATATTACATCAGGGAAACACAGGATGTACAGTGAGAATCAATTAAGGGAATTATTTGGATATGGTATTTTTTTAAAAAATAAAACAAGAAAAGTCATAGGATATTGCAGAGTATCGAGTTTAAAACAAAAAGACGATTTAGAAAGACAGATAAAGTATGTAACAGAATATATGATAGCCAGAGGATATAGTTTTGAAATAATGACAGATATAGGAAGTGGAATAAATTACAATAAAAAAGGATTGAATAGTCTAATAGAATTAGTAATTAATAATGAGGTAGAGAAAATTGTAATATTATATAAAGATAGACTGGTTAGATTCGGCTATGAATTAATAGAGAATATATGTAAAAACTATAATACAGAAATAGAAATAATAGATAATACAATTAAATCAGAAGATTTTGAATTAGTAGACGATTTAATACAAATAATAACAGTTTTTAGTTGTAGATTACAGGAGAAGAGAGCAAATAAAGCGAGACGATTAATAAAGGAATTAAGAGATGAAAACAATAAAGATAAGGATAAGAGATAATAGAGTAAAACCTTATATATTGGATAAAGTATATGAATATCGTCATTTTGAAAATATGTATATAATCCTTCTTCATCAGGATTATAATCAAAAAACAAATGATTACAAGAAATTAACCGATTATAGAGTAATGAGAGCAGTATTGAGAGATAATAATGGAGGGAAGGTAAGAGAAGACGTAGAGTATATAAAAGAGAAATATAAAGACCATTCATTAATGAAAGATTTAATTGATTGTTCTAAGAATTTGAAAATCCATAATTTAGTAGAGATAATGAAAAGTGTAAAATCTCAGTATAGAGGTTTCTTTATCAGAAAGAATAAGGGAGACTCTTCTGTAAAGCCGCCTCAGACAAAGAAATTATCGAAATTACATAATCCATATCCTCAGACATCAAAGAAATTCAGAAATTATCTAAAGACAGTAAAGTTTCAACTGATGATTTCAAAGGAAGTCGAGTTAGACGGGGATTGTTTTTAGATAATAAAGTAAATAAAATAATGAATTCTGATTGCAATGGCGCTTTTAATATTTGCAAACTGAATCCGTCCTGGGAAGAGATTAACAAGAAAGGAGCAAGCTGGTTTAAACTATGTAACCCGAAGAAGTTTAGAAGCCATCATGAATTATGTAAATATTTACATAATAATGAGTTCGGATAAAAACCTTTTGGTTAACGTTGTTTTTTATGTCAATTTGTATAAGTTTACATAATTTTACATAAATATAAATCTACGGTCAATCTATGAGAATATGTCTTCTTACTCATGCCTATACCCCTTCTATAGGAGGAGTAGCAATTTCTGTGAAAAGAATAGCAGGACTGTTAAAAAAAACAGGATATTTTGTACTTATTTCTACACTTTCTCAGAAAGTTTTACCTGGAGAAGAAGTAATTACAGAAGAAGATGGTATTTTAGTATCAAGACTGGGAAAATATCCGATAAGTTCAGATACAAAAACAGTATGGTTTGAACACCTCTGCAGATTAATAGATAAACATAAAATTAATATTATCCATTCCTACTATGTTTCAAGGGCGGGTTTTATAGGTGTAATGGCAGGAAAACACAAAGGTATCAGATCAATTGTAAGCATAAGAGGAAATGACCTGGGAAAAGATATATTTTCAGGAAAAGAATTTCCTCTTATAGAATGGACATTAAAAAACTCTT
Source organism: Bacillota bacterium (assembly GCA_022704525.1). GTDB lineage: Bacteria > Vulcanimicrobiota > SpSt-956 > SpSt-956 > JAKJGF01 > JAKJGF01. Next base: position 2,400 of record JAKJGF010000003.1, read on the forward strand.
CGGCCATAACATCAGTATCAAAAGATCTGGCTCATATGGCAGCAATTCTGGTGCCAATGAAAAAAATAAATATTATTCACAACTCGGTAGATACGGAGTTATTTAAAAAAGAATCGCCAGATACAGATCTTTTAAATAAACTATCTATTTCAAAAGAAGAACCTCTTCTGGGATTTATTGGAGAAGGAAAACCTAAAAAAGGAATTTATGCTCTCCTTAATGCTTTCTGCCGTGTTCTGGAAAGTAAAAAGGCCCATCTTTTCATCATAGGTAATATAAGGCAGGACATGATGGATTTAATAAAATTTTTCAGAGGAAAAAATGCGGCTCTAAAAGAATATCTTCATATTTTACCACCTGTTTTACCTGAATATATTGTTAAATTTTATAATCTTTTTGATATATTTGTTATGCCTTCTCTAAGAGATGGAATGCCAAATGCAATACTTGAGGCCATGGCCTGTGAACTTCCTGTAATTACAACTTCTACAGGTGGCATAGAGGAACTAGTTCTTCAGGGAACAACAGGTCTAATGGTAGAACCAGGAGACATAGACAATTTAACTAAAGCTCTTTTACAACTTATTAATTCACCGGAGAAAAGAATGTCTATGGGAAAGGCCGGAAGAAAAAGAGTGGAAGAATTGTTTCATCCTTTGAAAGAACTAGAAGAAAATGTTAAAATATATAAGAGTGAAAAGTGAAAAGTGATGTATATAGAAAGTAAAGTACACATAGAATTTTCACGTCTCACGGTCTCTAAACAAAAGAAAGGTGGTAATTATGAGATTACCTCCACAACTCAAAATTACAGGAAATATAGATGATATATACTGGAAGCTTAATAATTTTTCGGAATGCTCTTTGGCAGAAAGAAAACAATCAAGAACCTTCGGATGTATAGCAGTTCTACTGGGAATATCACTCTTTACTGTTATTCCATATATATTTTCATCTTCACCTGAAGAAGATGCTTCCTACAGACTCGGAGTTTATATTGTTATCTTTGTAATTGCCTTTATATTATTTATAGCGGCACTGGCAAAAAATAAATTTGGCTTTGAAGAGAAAAAACTCCTTCTGGATATGATACAGGGTATAATAGAAGGAATCAGGGATGATGTAAGAAAAAAAGGTACTATGAGATTATTCTGCGAATTTATCCCTGGCCGGAAACCGGTGGAATCTGATCAGAGCACAACAGAACCAAGGTTTTACAGTGTAAGAAGAATAAAGTATAAATATAAAACAGCCGATTTAAGATTTAATTTGCTGGATGGAAATATTCTGAAAGTCCGTATTTATACAAAAGAAAGGGAGAAAATAAAAAGAGATCACAGCACAAAAAAATATTACAGAAAAAAATATCTCCTCAAAGTAAGACTGGATGTAAACCCTATCTGTTACGATCTGGCAAATTTCAATGACTCTATATATAACAACTATGAAGTCACTCCCAATATAGTAATAGCAGGAGTAAAAAAAGGACAGAACCATATATCTATGATAGCAAAACTGGCAAAACTGGATCAGTATACAGGACGGCAGTTAGCAGGTATGGTGAAGGGTCTTTATGCAGGAATAAAACTTAAAAAATTTGTTAGCAGTTAAACATTCTGGTACCATAGAATATATTTTAATCTAATATCGTATTATATGGCAATTCATACCAGCGGTTTCGACTGCTATAAAGAATTTTCTCAGGTATAATCTATGTATCAAATTGCCTGTATAAAAAATAATATAGAGGAATTCCGTTCATCTCTTGAAGAAGGGAAACCTTTCAGGCCTCTGAGTGTAAAAATAAAACTCACCTGGAATTGTAATCTTTCATGCCTTATGTGTAATTCCATAAGACAGATGAGAGGAACAGAACTGACTTATAAAAGAGTATTAAATCTTGTCCAGGAACTTTCATCTCTGGGTTGTAGAAAGATTCACTTTTCAGGAGGAGAACCTATCCTCTGGGATGGTTTACTGGACATAGCAACATATGCTCGTTCTAAAAAACATATAAAAGTAAATCTCACAACAAATGGAACTCTTATAACACCTGACATGGCAAAAAAAATTATTTCAGCAAGATTCAAGACAATTTCAGTATCTCTGGATTCAAGTGAAAAAAAAATCCATGACCATATCCGGGGCAATGGAAACTGGGAAAAAACCATTGAAGGTGTAAAAAATCTAATCAAAGAAAGAGAAATAGCAGGAAGTACAACGAAGATTAGATTTAACATAGTTGTAAGCAATATAAATTATAAAACTCTGATAAAAATGCCTGAACTCGCAGGTTCTCTGGGAATAGATTATTTACTTCTTATACCTGTTGATGATCATCTTGGAATTGGATTAAAATTAAACTATGAAGAACTGGTAGAATATAATACAGAGATAGGACCTTTACTTGAAGAAAAAGGCTATAAATACAATCTCTGGGAATGGAAAGACCAGGCTTTCCCTTTTGGCAGAACTTTTTCGGATCTTGAATTTTCTTCAAAAGGGTTGTATTCTATGGGTATATATAAAAAAATTCCCTGTTTTGCTCCCTGGCTTCATTCATTCATTTCCCCCAGAGGAAGGGTCTTTCTCTGCTGTATGACAAAAAACGTGGGAGTACTCGGGAAAATTAAAAAGAAAAATTTTAGAGAAATATGGAAGGGAGAAGGTTACAAAACTGCAAGACATTTAATGCTAAAAAATAGATTTAATGAATGCTTTAAATGTGACAGTTTCCTGAGAGAAAATATGATGATAGCAAAATATTTTCTCCCAAAAAGTAAAGGTGAACAAATATGACAGAGAAAAAAATAAAAATCCTTGTAATTGATGATAAAGAAGAACTTCTTATGCTGGTAGCAGTAATTTTTGAGGATACAGGCTATGAAATTATCGGATTAAAAAACAGTCTGGAAGCCTTTGAAACAGCTATAAAAGAACAGCCAGATGTAATAATTTTAGATATAATGATGCCCAAAATGGATGGATGGGAGGTTTTTAAAAAAATAAAAGGCAACCCTTTAACAGCACATACACCTGTATTAATCTTATCAGTAATGGCAGACAGAGAAGAAGCAGAAAAAGGTAAGGAAATGGGAGCAGATGCCATTATGAGAAAACCCTTTGAACCAAACAAATTAATAAAAATAGTAAATAAAATCCTTAATACAGAAGAAAAACATTCAGTATAAGGAGACTGAAGATCTTGAATATAAATCCTGATAAAGTAAATGAAGGTTATAGAAAAATAATAAGTGAAATAAATCGACCCCATATAGATCTCAAAAGTGTATCCCGAAAAATTATGGAGGTAATAGTTGATGTTTTTGGCGCAGACAGGATTGATATAGCAATTATCAGAGAAGATTTTGATATTGAACATATGCCTCTTACCGAAGAAAATGCGGTAAAACTCAGAATTACAAAAGGTTATACTGATGAAGAATGGAATTTACTCCTGGAATCGGGAATTCTTATGGATAGTATCCGTCATGCCATAGTTACTAAAGAAAGTATCATCTTTTCAGATACAATTGATGAACCGCGGGACAAAGCAGAAGTTTCAGATAAACTCAAGCACGGTTGCTGGATGAATTATGTTCTTGTTATTAATGATAGAGCAGTAGCAAATGTCCATCTCGCTAAAAAAGAAAGACTCTACTATCAGGAAGAAGAGTTAAAACAGCTTGAACACATGAGTCAACTTCTTGCCACCGCCATCAACGTGGCCAATCTCTGGGAAAAAGAAAGAATGCTCATTCTGGAGTTTATTCATTCCCTTAATGTGGCACTGGAAGTAAGGGACAAATATACAGCAGGCCATGTGGAAAGAGTAAAACTTTATTCAGAACTTATGGCAATAGAAATGAAATTCAATAAAGAAGAACTTGAATTGATAAAAACTGCAGCTATTTTACATGACCTCGGAAAAATCGGTGTAAGAGACAGTGTATTAAAAAAAGAAGGTACTCTGAGTGCAGAAGAAAAAAAAGAAATCCAACAACATGTAATTATGACAAATGAAATACTAAAAAATCTTTCCTATCTTGATGATGCAAGAGAGCTGGCCTGTTACCACCACGAAACCTTTGATGGTACAGGTTATGTCATGGGAATAAAAGGTGAGGATATACCTATGGGAGCAAGAATTATTGCTGTAGCAGATACCTTTGATGCCATGACTTCTGACCGTCCATACAGGAGAGCTTTTTTTGTGGAAGAAGCTCTAAATATTCTCACAGATCCCAGTATAACACAATGGGATAAAGAAGTAGTAAAAGTTCTCATAAACGTTCTCAAAACAGATAATTTCAAAATAAAAGCCGAAAAAGAAGAGCTTATTCGTTATAAAGACGGAAAATATGACAGAGAAAACAGCTCTCTCAAATTTAAGCAATTTACAACATTTTTCGGTGAAAAAGAATAAAACGTGAAACGTAAATTACTGTAATGGTAATTAAATATATGTACTTTATGCATTAAGCATTACGAATCACCTTTAACCTATCACCAATTAAGGAGGCAAACAAATGAAAAAAATAGCTAAAATTCTATTATTTCTTATCCTTATAATAAGTATAATAACCTTTTCTATAGTAATGGCACAGAATTACTGTCCAAAGTGCGGGGCAGAACATAAAGCAGGAGATAAGTTCTGTTCCAACTGCGGATATAAATTCCCTGAATCTTCTCCTCTTACAGATCCCACACCATCAGTTATAACACAACCGGTGCAGAGAAGTGATGGAGAAGTTGTTATAACAAACGTAGAACCTCTTGAAGCACCTTATGGAGCAAAACTAAAAATAAGTGGTCAGGGCTTTTTAGCAGGAAACACTGGTATTTACAGAGTAGATTTTAACGGTACCCCCGGAACAATTGAAAGTGTTCAACCTGAAGCCATATATGTCATAGTTCCTCAGGGAATAAGTAACGGCCCCATAAATGTGTATGTAGACGGTAATCTGGCCAGGAGTAACTGTTATTCCTATTTCAAAGTTGCTTCAGAAGTAACCTCTTCTCCTACAACACCATCTGCCCAATCTCTAGCAAGTCCATCTACTGATATGACAACAACGAGTCTTTCAACAATGCAGCAAAATCCTATAACTTCGGTCCCTTCTGTTTCTTCCACACCTCCTCCATCTCCCTCACCGGGTTTTCTGAATGTGACTAATATCCCTCAGGGAACTATAAGTATTGGAAAAATAGTCTATACCTCCTGGGATAAAAATAGAAATTATGAAGATATATTTGTTATGAAAGCAGGCCAGAAGACAGGAACAAATTTAACTCATGACACAAATTACAATACTAACCCCACCTGGTCTCCTGATGGACAATTCATAGCTTTTACCTCAACAAGGGAAGGAAACAGGGAAATATTTAAAATGAATCAGGATGGTACAGGTATAAGGAATCTAACTGGAACTTCCTTCTGGAATGATGAAGCTGCCTGGTCTCCTAAAAACAATAAAATTAGCTTTAACTCCTGGAGAGATGGAAATCTGGAGATTTACCTTATGAATATAGATGGAACATCTCAGATAAATCTTACAAAAACTCAGAAAGATGATGTTATGCCCTGCTGGTCACCTGATGCGGAGAAAATTGCCTTTGCCACAAATAGAGAACAGAATTATGAAATATTTGTTATGAGATCAGATGGAACATATCAGACAAATCTAACTAAATCTCCTGCTACCGAAGACAAAGATCCTGCATGGTCACCTGATGGGACAAAAATTGCCTATACATGCCATGTAGATGGCGGGGATGAAATATTTGTTATGAACTCAAAAGATGGAGGTAATAAGGTCAATCTTACTAAAAATCCAGCCTCTGATGATAGAGCTCCCTGCTGGTCACCTGACGGGAAAAAACTTGCCTTTATGTCAAACCGCAGTACTACAGGTGAAGATACATACTGGGAAATCTGTGTTATGAATAGCGATGGGAGTAATATCTTTAATCTCACAAATAATTCCTGGTGGGATGGCTTTCCTGGCTGGGTGAAGTAATAAACCATCAAATCCAGAACAGTCTATATAATATTATTCTAACACAAACTTCTATTTTACTCAAGCAGGTAAAGTTTTACCACCTCTTGATTTCCATTCAAAAACTATATATTATATTAATAGCATTAATATCCGAACTATGTAATGGAGTTTCTATAATGGCTAAAATCTTATTAATAGATGAAAATATTTATATGTGTAGAATGATCAAAACATCTCTTATCATAGAAGGCCACGATGTATCTATAGCTATGAATGGACAAAAAGGGTTGGAACAAGCCCGTAAAGAAAAACCTGAGATCATATTTATAGATATAATCCATCCTGTTTCTTATGGCTTTGAATTGTGCAAACTCCTTAAAGAATCAGACGATACAAAAAATATTCCTGTTGTAATTTTAAAATCAGGTAATGAAAAAGAAAATAGAGAAATGGCAAAACAGGCAGGTGCATCTGATTGCTTGACTGTGCCCTTCAAAGCTAAAGAAATTAGCAAAATAATAAAAAAATTAACAAAAACTTCTCCTTACTGTAAACAAAAAAAAAAATTGAAAAAGTCAGAACCTTTATAGAAAGAAAAGAATGGGAGATGATACGTAAACTGGGAAAAGCATCGGTAAAACCTCTCCTTGAGGCTTTAGCTGATGAAGACAGGGAAATACGAATGAATGCAGCAGAGGCTCTGGGCAAAATAAAAGATAAAACAGCAGTAGAACCTCTTATAAAAGTTTTAAAAGATAAAAATCGTAATGTAAGGGTAAAGGCAGTAAAAGCTCTGGGAATCATAAAAGATAGTATAGCAGTAGATCCTCTCCTGGAAGCACTCAAGGATGAACACTGGGAAGTAAGAAGGAATTCCGCAGACGCCCTGGGACATATTGGCTATAAAAGAGCTGAAGATGAACTTATAAAAACTTTAAGTGATAAAGACTGGGAGGTTCGTGAACATGCTGCACATGCACTGAAACAACTTGGATGGTTTCCCTCATCAGATTTTGAAAAAGCAATTTTTTTATTTGCAAAGAGGGATTGGAATAATATGATCTCCACAGGAGAAGAAGGGATAAAAATTCTCCTGAAAGGTTTAATGGATCAGAACTGGGAAATTCGAAGGAATTCCACAAACACCCTCGGGAAAATGGGAAAAGATGCAGTAAAACCCCTTATAGAATTTAGAAAATCTGACGATTTCTTTATTCGTACCAGTGTAGCAGAAGCTCTTGGTAAAATAGGCAGTAAAAAAGCAGTAAAATCTCTTTTAGAAATGATCCAGGATAAAGATATATTTGTCCGTGCCAGTGTAGCAGAAAGTCTTGGCAAAATAGGCAGTAAAAAAGCAGTAAAACCTCTTTTAGAAATCCTAAAAGATAAAGACTGGTATGTTCGAATAAAAGTAATTGAAGCTCTGGGTAATATAAAAGATGAACAGGCTGTAGAACCTCTCCTGAAAGTTCTGAAAGATGAAAAATTGGAAATTCAAATAAAGATAATTGAAGCTCTGGGTAAAATTGGAGACAAAAAAGCTGTAAAACCCCTGATAGAAATCTTTAAAGATGAACACCCGGATATACTGAAATATCTGGGAGATAGTCTTGTAAAAATTGGAGAACCTGCAGTAAAATCACTAATAAACTTATTAAAATCAGCAAAAAAGAAAGAAGTCTTAAATTTAGTCAAACAAACCATTCTAAGAATAGGAAGAAAAACTGTACCTCAATTAATAAAATCTCTGGATAAAGAAAACAGAGAAATTCAAATAGACATCTTAGAAATCCTGGATAAAATTGGAGATAAAAGAGCAACAAAATATTTTATATCAGCCCTGAAGGAAGATAATCTTCAGGATAAAGCAGTAAAAAGTCTGGTAAAAATAGGTAAAGAAGCTGTGCCTCAATTAATAAAAGCTTTAAAGGAAAAAGACCGAAAAATTCGAATAAATGTTTTAAAAGTTTTAATTATTACAGGTGACAACAGAGCAGTAAAACCACTTATAGAAGCTTTAAACGATGAAGATGTATCTCTTCGATATAAAGTAGTAAAAAAGCTTGTCCAAATAGGCTATAAAGCTGTACCTCATCTTCTAAAGGCTTTAAAAAATAAAAACAACCCTGTCAGAGTGAATGCAGTGGAAGCCATCGCAAAAATTCAAGATAAAAAAGCAAGAAGATCACTTATTCTATATCTTAATGATAAAAATAGAACAGTGCGAAATAAAATCGTCCAGGTTCTTTCTAAAACAGATAAAGAGATATTACCATATCTTATAGATGCCCTCAGAAACAGGAATAAAAATATCAGAGCCTGTGCGGCAGAAATACTTGGGAAAAAAAGAGAGAAAGAAACTATTAATCCTCTGGTAGAAACTTTAAAGGATAAAATCTTTTTTGTCAGAAAAAGAGCAGCAGAAGCCCTGAATAATATGGGATGGCAACCAGAAGATGAAACAGAACGAATCACTTATCTCTTTGCAAAAATGAACTGGGATGAACTTAAAAACAGTAAAGAAGCAGCAAAAGTCCTTATAGAAGGGCTAAAAGATGAAAACCGTTATATCCGAACAGATACTGCAAAGACCCTGGGAAATATAAGAGATAAGAGAGCAATAAAACCTCTTTTGAAGACATTGAAAGATAATATCTGGTATATAAGAAGAGCTTCTGCAGAAGCTCTTGAGCATATGAATTGGGAACCTGTAAATAATACAGAAAAATTTCATTACCTCTTTGCCAAAAAAGACTGGGAAGGCTTAATAAAAATAGGAGAGAATCCATTAAATCTTTTAGTGAAAACATTAAAAGACAAGAACTCTTATATTCGCATAGATTGTGTAATCTCTCTGGGTAATCTGGGAGATAGAAAAGCATTGGAACCACTTCAAAAAGCTTTGAAAGATAAAGATAAAATTGTTAGAGAAAAAGCCAGAGAAGCCCTTAACAAAATCCAAGGATTAAAATATAGCACTTCAAATCCTGAATACATCAAACTTTACAGATCAATGGTAGAACTAATCTTTGAACATGAAGGAACTATTAAAGAAAAACAAAGAGAATTATTAAATAAAAAAAGACAGGAATGGCAATTATGCCATCGAGAAGTAAAAATTATAGAGAAAGAAATAAAAAAAATTTTTATGCCCAAAAATTTTCTAAAAGAACTGGAGTCTATTGTCGTTATTGCACGTAACAGAAACTATAAAACAGAAGGAGTAAAAATAACACCTCTGGATAGTATAAAAGATATATTGGAAGAAATTAAGATTAAAAGTGAAGTATATGAAAAAGAGCTGGATTTTAACCCTGACGATACCACTGCATGGATTAATAAAGGACTGAATCTGGTTAAAGACGGAAAATACGAAGAAGCACTTGAATGTTATAATATGGCACTGGAGCTTGATTCCGAAGACACCTCCGCCTGGGTAAATAAAGGAAATGCCCTTTCCAAACAGGGCAAATACGATATAGCCATAGAATGTTATGATAAAGCTCTGGAATCGGGACATGAAGATACATCAGCATGGTTTAATAAAGCCAATGCTTTATCAAAAAAGGGAAAATATGATATAGCCATAGAATGTTATAACAGGGCACTGGATTATGACCCTGAATATATTTCTGCTTACTTTAACAAAGGGAACAACCTGTTTAATCAGGGAAAATATAAAGATGCTATTGAATGTTATAACAAGGTAATAGAACTTGACCCTGACGATACCACTGCATATTTTAACAAAGGCATTGCTCTGGACAAAGAGGGAAAATATAAAGATGCCATTGAATCTTATAACAGAGTTCTAAAGATTGAACCCAATCATACTAATGCATGGATTAATAAAGGGCTTGTCCTGGACAAGGAGGGAAAATATGAAGATGCCATTGAATGTTATGAAAAAGCTATAACCCTTGACCCCAGAGACATATCTGCCAGAAATAACAAAGGCGTTGCTTTGATAAATGCCGGAAAATATGAAGAAGCAATTAAATGTTATGATGAAGCTTTAGAAATTGACCCGGACTTTACTCTTGCCAGAAATAATAAAAAAATTGCCATAAATAAGCTGGAAAAATATAAAAAAATCATATGTGACAGAGGTGATATGTTACTCAATCAGGAAAATTACAGAGATGCTATAAAATACTATAACAGGGTTTTAAAGATTGACTATAATTGTGCCGATGCCTGGAATAATAAAGGCATTGCCTTATTTAATCAGGGAAAATATGAAGAAGCAATCAAATGTTATAATAAATCTTTAAGAATTGAACCGAAATATGGGGATTCCTGGTACTATAAAGGAATAGCTTTATTTAATCAAGGAAAATATGAAGAAGCAATTAAATGTTGTGATACAGCATTATATATATCAACCTGTGAATTCCTGCTACCTGAATGTAAAATTAAATCTAAAAAAATAGAACTCTTTAGATTAAAAATTGTAAAACTAATTCGAGACAATCTTTAGTGAGGCAATTATCTATTCATTCTACTTCCATCCAAGTAAGACATAATTAATTTTATCTCTTCCTGCATCTGTTCTACTCTATTTCTGGCGAGTTCCCGGAAATGACCTTCACTTTCTGCTGAGCCCAGGGTTTCATGAAAAATGTCACTTATGGATTTATTTGGAGCTATTTGAATAAGTTTTTTTAGTTTTTCATCACTTAATTGCTTAAGATTCATAGAAAAACTCACCCCGATAATCAATTAATATCAAAATAATTCCCCTCTTAAATAATAACATTGAATCATATACAATTCAATAGATTTATTAATATTTTTATTTCCTTTTTTTATTTCCTTTTCTCTTATGCGAAGATTTTCTCCGGCTATCCATTTTCTTTTTTAATGCTAAAGAATATTCTTCTAAACTCCTTAAATAATTTTCATTATCCGGAGAAAGTTCTATGGCATTTTCAGCAGATTCTACAGCCAGATCGAACTTGCCCAGACTATAATAAGCAAGAGATAAATTATAGTGGGCATTAGCAAAATTCGGCACTTCTTCAATAGCTATTTTATATTCCTTTATAGAAAGATTGAATTTACCAAGATTGTAATATACACATCCCAGATTATTATGAGCCAGTGCAAAGGATGGATCAAGTTCTATTGATTTCTTATGGTTAATAAGAGCTTTTTCAAGATCTCCCAGGCTGTAATAAACTTCACCAAGAGTATTATAAACTTTAGGATTATTGGGCATTAACTCAAGAGACCTGTTATAAGCTTCCATAGCTTTTGTAAAGAGGGAAAGTTTTTGATAAGCACTTCCCAGATTAGAATAAGCAAGATCATATAAAGGATTTAATTCTATTGCTTTTTTATAATACTCCACGGCTTTTTCAAGATTACCCACACCACAATAGTAACATCCGAGATTATTTAATGCTACAGGATAATAAGGAAATAATTCTATTGCTTTTTCATATTTTTCTCTGGCTTCTTCAATATATTCACAGCTATATAGAAATTCTCCGTAACTGTTATATAAAAAAGCCTGATCCGGGTTTTTGCCAAGAGCTATTTTATAAATTTTCATAGCTTCAGAAGTCTTTCCAAGTCTATGAAATGAAAGAGCCAAATTTTCCCAGGCGATTAGATAATTTGGAGCAAGCTCTATAGTTTTGTTATAAAGTTCTATAGCTTTAGTAAAATCTTCAAAATTATAATAAATAGTTCCTAAATTATTATATGCAGGATAATAGGAGGCATCAAGTTGAATAGCCTTTTTATAATGAGTAATAGACAGATCAATTTTATTCTGATCATAATAAATCTCTCCAAGGCTCTTATAAATAAAAGCATCAGAAATACCAAGATCAATAAGAGAATTGTATTCTTTTATTGCATCATCCAGTCTGTGTAATCTATAATAAATAGATGCAAGATTGAGATGGGCCAGAGCAAACCGTGGATTTAATTCTATGGCATGTTTATACTGCTCTCCTGCTTCCTGAAGTTTTTCCTGTCTGAAATAAACACATCCAAGGTTATTATATGCCATAGTATAATCTTTATCCAATTCTATAGCAAGTTTAAATTCTTCTTCTGCTTCTTTAAATTTTTCTAGCTGCAAATAAAGCTGACCGAGTTTATTGTGTATATTTGGAACATCAGGAGCAATAGCCAGGGCCTTCAGATAATTATTTAAAGCTTCATCAAATTTTCCCTGTTCATGATAAATTTTACCGAGTCCACTGTAGGCAACCATATCAGCAGGATCTTTTTCAATCAAATTCTTATATTCTTCCATAGCCTGCTCAAGGTGTCCCTGATTTCTATAAGCCAGAGCAATATTTCTCCGTATAGTTGCGCAATCCGGTTCCAATTCAAGGGCTTTTTTAAAGTAATCGATAGATTCATCAATATTACCCTGCTCATAAAGAACCAGAGCAAGATCATTATAGGACATGGAATAATCAGGTTCCAATTCAATTAATTTCCTGTATTCTTCAATAGCCCGATCAAATTTCTTCATTTCATAATAGGTATTGGCAAGGTTTCTATGGCCATCTACCAGCTCAGGTTCTAATTGAAGTGCTTTTTTATATTCACTTATAGCTTTTTCAAAATCTCCTTTCTGATAATAAACTAAACCAAGGTTATTCCTTATGATAGAATCATCAGGATTTATATCAATAGCCATGTTATATTCTTCTATAGCCAGGTCATATTGCCTGGATAAATAATAAGTATATCCAAGGTCATTTCTTATTCGTGAATCATTAGGAGCAAACTGAATAGCTTTTTTATAATTTTCTATAGCTTCTGTAAACTGTCCCTGAGAGCGATAAGTACAGGCAAGATTATAATAAGTAATGGGATAATCAGACCGAAGATCTATAGCTTTCTTATAATTCTTCAAGGATTCCTCAACATCACCCAGTTCAAGATAACAGAGGCCAAGGTTATTATAAGCAGAAGCCATATCTGGCTCAAAAGAAAGAGCTTTTTTGTACTCTTCTGTAGCTTCTCTGTATTTACCCTCATTATAAAATATAAGTCCCCGGGAATTATGTTCGATAGCTTTTGATGCATTTTCTTCAAGATGTTTAAGCCGTTCATCGATTATTTTATTATAAAGAAACGTTTTATTAGAATAAAGAGCTTCATAGGATATCTCATAGAGTTCAGGAAAGGAACCTCTGATAAACTTTTGAAGTGCTTCCTGTTTTTCAGGGGAAGAAGGAGTAAGGAGAAATTTTTCACGGTTCTTAATCACATGTTCCGGAAGTTCCAGATTATAAAAAAAATCATTCCTCGTAGTTTCAAATAAACACTTATTACATCTGTATATATATATCCTGGATGGTATATTGGGAATAGTTTTGGGAGGAATTTCAGACTGTCCTGATGATATGGCTTTTTCAGTCAAAGTTTCTATATCACATAGTTCATCAGCTGATCTTACTATTTCCTCTACAGGCCCTTGAAATACTTTCTCTTTGGAATCTTCGTGCTTAAAATAACTATCTATCTTACGAAATAATTGTTCCTTTATTTTTTTAAATTCAGGAAGCTTTTCTTTACGATACAGTAATAGTTCTTTTTTAATTGTCTTATGTCCACAAATAGGACATTTGCCAAATATAGTTCCTAACATACAGTTCCCCTGAAAAATAAGATTAAGCAAAAAAGAGAGAGATAATCAGCAAGGGAAGTTATATTAACAGGCACTATAACCTTTAATGGCATGTCTATAAATAAGACACTCTTTTTTATCTGAAAGGGAAATCATTATATTCCAGCGATCAAACCACTCAATAGAACCTTTACATTTTTCTCCATCTCTGAATATAATCTCTATCTCTTTATTTGCTTCTTTAATATCTTTGAAAAACTTTGTTGTCAGTTTTTCCTCTTCATTTTCTTCTTCCTTTGTGTTGTCAAGTTTTTCTTCACACATAAAAATCCTCCAAAAGATTCTCTTTCTAATTAAATCTTTATTTAATCAAATTTTACAGGGTTTGTCAAATTTCTTGATTAAATTATTATTAGCTATCAGCTTTCAACCCTCAGCTTTCAGCTTTTTCTTTAAGCTGATTGCTGATTGCTTTAAACATAAAAGATTTATTTTTACTGAAGCTAATAATTTAACAATAATGAAAATTCCTATGCATATAAATTATCAGGGACTGGATCGCAGAAATACGATATCATTTCTTTCCAGAAAAAGGGCTATAGAAGAGCCGGGAATTACAAGTGATAGAGTGCCTTTACTATCTTTTGTAAGACTCCCTGTAGCATAAATAAGACCCACCATATCACCATTGGAATCAAACATACCTGAACCTGAACTACCTGGCTTTATATTCATTATAAATCCCATTACTTCACGGCCATTATCATTTAAAACTTTATATAGCAGTCTTCCTGAAGATATATTATTCCAGGGAGATTCCGGATTTACTGAGGCATAAAAAATATCTCCCGAATTCAAAAAACCTCCGGCTTTTATCTTTGTAAGGGGGGCAAATTTTTTCTTTTCATAAGGTTTTATGATAGCAAGATCCCGCCATTCATCTACTGCTACAACCTTGGCCGGATAAGAATTCTTTTCCCCATTACAGAGAAGCACTATATTTATAGAATCAGCAACCTTTGAAGAAGATCTGCCATAACGGGCAGCAGTATCTTTACTGAGAGATAAACTATGATAACAGGTAAGGACATGGCCTTCTTCAGAAACAAGGACTCCCAGGGAATTACTCTCTTCTATGGGAATAGTGGTCCTGTTTTTAGTAACAGTCCAGAAAAAATTAATTCTTACTATGGAATTATTTATAACATTAAGAGTTTCATTTTCCTGACTGCTGGAAACAGCTTTAAATATAACAAGACATAATAAAAACAAAAGAAATATTTTATATTTCATAATATCACACTTAATAAAGTCAGAATTTAAACTAAACCCTGAAATTGATCTAAATTTTCTTCCTCATAAGCCTTACCAAAATTCATAACTCTTTCAGTTAACATTTCAAGAAAAACAAGAGCGTAAAATCTAAAGAAAACATGAACCGGTAAATATACACAGAAAAATAAATAAGAGATTACTAAAATAGCCATTATAAATAAAAGAGTTACAATTATTCCTGCTATTATACCTAAAATCTGAGACTTAACAAAGAGAGCTGCCACAATTACATAAAAAATAACTGCTATCATTATAATTGGAATAAATATAATAAGAAGAATTAAACTAAGAGGAACCATTATAAAACCAGTTCCTATAGCCAGAGCTATCTTTATAAGATAGTAAAAAGCAATCTGACCCGGATTGGATCTCATAAGTCCCAGAAGAGTTATCCACCCTCCAGGTATTCCGGATTCACCAGAATAGCAAATAGGAACAGCAAAATCATAGGTAAGAGAACATATAAAATTAAATATAATAATAAGTATTAAGAAAGCTATAAAAGACAGTAGAAAACTTGACAGAAAGGCCCAAATGTTAATATTCTGATGGGAATTTATCATATTCCACAGAGAGAATATTATCGGTAAAAAAATAATTATCATAATTACAAAAAAGATTATTCTCATAAGGACATTAAAGAGAAAGAGTGAAAATCCCTTACCTCTGTTATTTCTAAAACTACCAAGAACAGAAACATTTCTCTGAACAAGTGATTCTATGAATACAAAAAACATAGTCGATCTTATATATGTAACCAGTAAAGATAAAGCAATAAAAATAATAATTGTAACTCCTGCAATAGCAAATATCATAAGGCTATGTTCCCTATAAAACGTTTCAAGAGACTCTATAGCTTTCTTTACACTCTGTCCCATCTCAGAAGTACCGCAGTTGTTATCTCCTCCTGAATTACCAAGGTTACTCAGATCATTACCGGTAAAACTTCCTCCTCCGCCCTGCTGTAATACCCCTCCAAAGATACCAACCAGACCGAGTTTAAGCCATCGCTTAAGACTGAAAGGCTTAAAGAAAAATAACCTGGTTCTCCTGAAAGCTTCGCCTATGGCCTTATCAGCATATAACATAATAATACACCTCCGTAAAATATTGAGTGCGTCATGTGTGAAGCATAATAAGTAATTGGTAATCAGTGATCACTATTTACCTCTTCACTCTTCACCAGTCAGTTTTTACAATTTCAATTCCCACCAGAAAGGATAATAATTATCTGCCGGTGTTCTGGTAAGATTTTTAACAGTCGAACCATCTTTATTCATTATAAATATATCCCAACTACCATCTCTATTGGAAGCAAAGACTATCTTTTTACCATCTCTGGACCATACAGGAGTGGTATCTTCTGATGGATGCCGCGTAAGATTCTTCCGATACCAGGTCTTATAATAGCTATCCCAGGTCATAGTATAGATTTCCCTGTTCCCTTCTTCCCAGGAAACATACAGTATGGAAATTCCATCAGGCGACCAGGAAGGAATTGCTTCTTTATCACATTGTTTATCCATAAGGGAAGGCCCGTAGGAACCTCTGGCACCAACTATTTGAACATCAGCAAATTCCTTACGATAAGTCAGAAATACAAGCTCCTTAGAATCAGGAGACCAGGTGGGAAAATAATCATCGGCTTCACTTTTAGTAAGACGTATAAGGTCGGTCCCATCGATTTTCATAGTATAGATCTCATTATTTCCGCTTCTCCAGGACTCAAAGGCAATATATTTTCCATCGGGAGACCAGGTGGGATGGCCGTCATAAACAGTATTTTTTGTTAATCTCGTTTTTTTGGAAGAGGCAATATCCAGAATATAAATCTCTGGATTACCATCAACATCTGTTTCATAGACTATCTTTTTCCCATCAGGAGACCAGGTAAAAGAAGGTTCATAATCATATATCTGATTACTGGTAAGCTTCACTGGCTGAGTTCCGTCTTTTTTCATTATATACAGATCAGGGTTCCCACCCCTTGTAGAAATAAAACCTATATATTTTCCATCAGGAGAACCCTGTGGTAAAGAATCAGTTTCTCTATTAGTGCTAAGTCTCTGTTGGGTTGAGCCATCAGTTTTCATAGAATAAATATCATAATTACCATTTAAATTGGTAACATACAATATAAAATTCTCTTTTCTAATAGTCTCTTTAGCCAGAAGAAAAGAACCACACAGAACCAGAAAAAAAACTGTAAATAAAAAAACTAATTTTCTCTCCATAGTCCAGACTCCTTTAAAACCTTATTTTTACTCCTCTTTTCCGGGCAATTCTGATAAAATTATATGAACAACCTCTACAGAGTACATCATCTCTGGAGGTTTTTTCGAAACAATCAGGACATTGAACCGAAGGGGTAGGATTCCTCACAAATAAATATATAATCCAGCTTATTACAGGTAAAAGTATGGCTATATAGGCCCATAAAAAAGCCATCATATTTCTCTTTCTGGCATCTCTGTAAATCCATAATATCATCCATATTGCCAGAGAAAGAAAAATTATTCCTATTATAGTAGTTATATATTCAAAGGCAAACAATAGTTTCCATCCTCTCTTTATGTATAAGTATAATATATTTATTTATTTATAACAAGTATCTATTGAATTGAGGATAAATATAAATTTATGAAGGAATCTATTACGTTTTTAACGAAAAGAATAGAAAATAATCTAACAAAGGATGTGATAAATTTGACAGAAGCCATACAGGATTCAGATCTCGAATTAACGGTAGGTCCTGAAAAAGAAAGGGAAATAACCCTTGAACTTGTGAGGGTAACTGAAGCGGCAGCTCTCAGGGCAAGCCGGTGGATGGGAAGGGGAAACAAAGAAAGGGCAGATAAAGCAGCAGTGGATGCTATGCGCGGTATGCTTGATTATGTAAATATTGATGGTACTGTTGTAATAGGAGAAGGAGAAAAGGATAAGGCGCCAATGTTATATATAGGCGAAAAGGTAGGTAATAGATGCTCTGGAGCAGTAAAAGTAGATATCGCCGTTGATCCTCTAGACGGAACAACCCTTACGGCTATGGGTCTTCCCAATGCGATTTCCGTAATAGCTATAGGTGATAAAGGTTCCCTTATGAAAGTTCCCTGCTTTTATATGGAAAAACTGGCTTATGGTCCAGAGCTAAAAGGTTTTATGGATATTAATACTTCTATAAGCACCAATATAAAAATAGCAGCGGCAAAACTGGGTTGTGAAATAGGTGATATAATAGTGATCATTTTAGACAGGCCAAGACACAAAAAAATAATAGAAGATGTGCGAAAAGTCG
The DNA here is from genome assembly GCA_022704525.1 of Bacillota bacterium. Classification (GTDB taxonomy): domain Bacteria; phylum Vulcanimicrobiota; class SpSt-956; order SpSt-956; family JAKJGF01; genus JAKJGF01. Next base: position 20,632 of record JAKJGF010000003.1, read on the forward strand.
GTGCCAGAATAAGACTCATATCAGATGGAGATGTAGCAGGAGTACTCTGTACAGCTATAGAAGATTTTGATGCCCATCTGTATGCAGGAATTGGCGGTTCTCCTGAAGCAGTTCTTTCTGCAGCAGGACTTAAATGCCTGGGAGGAGAGATACAGACAAAATTCTGGATCCAGAACGAAGAAGAAAAACGAAAGGTTATGGAGGCCGGTTACACTGATCTTGAAGAAGTATTTTTTACAGAAGATCTTGCAAAGGGCACAGGTATAATATTCAGTGCCACAGGTGTTACAGGAGGATACTTATTATCGGGGGTAAAATATACTAAAAATAAGGCCATTACCCATTCTATAGTTATGAGGGCCAGAACATCCACTGTAAGATATGTAAAAGCCATACATAATCTGGAGAAAAAGACAGTTCCCTCAAGGGATAAAAACAAAGAAGTAGGTATAAGGGATACAGGGGACATTAGTTAAAGGTGAAAAGACGGTAGAAGTGAAGAATTTAGTGTTAAGGATTTAAAAAGTCTCAGTACCGCTCCAGATAAAAAAGTATCTAAAAAATTTAAAAATATATACACCTGTGAGATGGATATTAACTTATCTGTTGCCGTACTGAGATTTTTTAATAGTCGCCTTTCGACCCTCAACTATAAAACACTCATTACCTGTCACGATTTAAAAGGAGGCTATTATGAAAAATATAATCACTTTAGTTTTTTTTATATTAATAATATTATTATCCAGTCAAAACCTTTTGGCCCATGGGAATCTTGTATCTATAGAAACAACATTTTCAGGGGATCTCTCCAGATGGAATATAGGATTTAAAGAGGGCAGTGGAACAATGGAGACAGTATTTATAAATGATTTTTCCAGGTGGTCTGTAAATCTACCTTCTGGTTCAGGAAGTATAGAGACAGTATTTCTAAATGATTTTTCCAGATGGACCTATAGTGCAAATGGTAAAGTAATAAACATGGAAACAGTTTTTTCAAATGATTTCAGTGACTGGACAGTAAGAGGAGATAAGACAGTCTTAAGGGTAAGGAGCAGATTTTCGGGAGATTTTACAGACTGGGATATAACAGGCCCCGGGTCTATGAGTGTATGTACACGATTTTCAAATAATATAATAAGCTGGGATATAAATGATTATATGGATAAAACTGTAGACCCTCATATTAAAATGGCCGCTCTATTTGTATGCCTTATAAGCAGTATGTGTCAAAAGAAATAAAGGATAGCTTATGGAAAAACTTATGGAAATAACCCCGGAAATGAAAACCGTGGTAAAAGAAAAGGCGGCACAGGTAGAGGCGGAAGTTAAAAAGAATTTTGATACTCTTTACAGTGAATGGCAGAAGTTCCGTAAAACTCCTGCCCTCCGCTTTTCAGGAAACCCCGTTGATTACTGCAAAAATAAATCTTTTGATGAAATAACGAAAATGGGAAGTTCTGTTATTCCCCTTCTTATGGAAAAGATGGCAGAAGGTGATTTTTTCTGTCTTTCTGCTGTAGATAAAATAGTTAAAGAAGAAGGTCTGGAAAGATTAAAACTTTCCCCGGAAGAAATGGCAAATAGTGAGCAGAACAGATCATATTATATGGTGAAACATTATAATCTTATATGAGGTTTCCCCTACTTCCCTCCGGCGAGTAAACTCCTTAATTTTTTATTATATTTTTCTCTCAGAACCTGCATTTTATCATTCAAAATTTTTCCCTCTTCCCAGCATTTATATACTCTACCTTCTTCAGGTTTAACACTATGAATGTTACACAATCCTTTGCTATCATCGTAAAATACACAGGGAGTGTTAATATCCCATAATCGATAACCATCCTGTCTGGTACCGGAAACATCTGTCCATTCTGTACGGCGAAGAGTTCTGAGATCATTATTAATCATTACAGTATAATTCTCCAGGAAAACACTTTCCGATATTCCCAGGTATTTGGATATCCTCAGACTATCATCAGGTGTAATACTACAGGGCCAGGCCCAACAACATCCTCCACATCGAACACATTCATATCTCCCAAGATCATATGCCGTTGGTTTGCTTCTGCCTCTTTCATAGAGAGTATCATTATAATTATCCATAGCCGCCTCGAGCTCTATTTCAAAATATTCTACAAATACATGAAAATATATACATAAAGAATGTTCTATAGAAGTTAAAATTTTCAGTGTACTTTCTTTCTGCCCATCCATATAAAAAAGCTGTCCCCATACACTCCAATAAATCTCTTCATCATTTAAAATTAACAGGTAATCTGTAAATTTTTTCTTCTCTCCAGTTTTTTTCATAATTTTATACCTTTCTTAAATTTTATTTAGCTGGTTCTGGCCAGTCGAAAACCCAGAAAATTATAACGATTTGCCGGTTTCTCCAGAATACGATAGGCTGCAGTACAATTTCTGGCAATAGTACTCCATCCACCACCACGAATAATTCTTCTCACACCTGTTACAGAACCAACAGGATTAACCATATTTTCAGACACTCTTTTTTTCAGAAGTCTGGCACCACATCTCCCACAGAATTTATTTTCATCTTTATTCTTTGCACCGCAGGAAGGACAGAATAAAAAAGGATAATCCCCATTGGAGTCATTACACCATTCCCATACATTGCCGAGCATATCATAAAGACCGAAAGTATTTGGTTTTTTTTGTCCTACAGGATGATGATTCTCAGAAGAATTATCACTGTACCAACAACAGGAACCATCCATATTATTTCCCCAGTAATATTGCGCAGACGAACCGGATCTACAGGCATATTCCCATTCTGCTTCTGTAGGAAGTCTATAACCCTTTTCACTTATTTCTATTCCTCTATCTATATTTCCATAACACTTTGTTAAATTATATAAGTGACTCAGCCAGTTACAATATGCCACTGCTCCATACCAGCTCACATATACTACAGGATGATTTTCATAACCCGGTTTAACCATAAAGGATTTCTTCTCAAACTTTATACCGGCGTGTCTGTCATCCTTTATCAATATCCATTCAACACCACCTTCTATCTGATTTCCTTCAGAATTCAAAAAAATACAGAATTCTTTATTTGTAACTTCATATTTACTTATATAAAAATTGTATAGATTTACCTTGCGAACCGGTTCTACAATATCTTTCTGCCCCATAAAAAAACTTCCACCATGGATAAATACTATATTTCTATGAATACTGGCACAGTATTCTTTTATCTCATCTTCATATTCCTTTATGCTACGACCTGTTCTGAAACAATATTCAATATTAAGGGGATGCATCTCTGAACAGAAAGGACATTGTTTTTTTAAACTGAGACCACATTTCTGACAATAAAGATTGTCCTCTTTATTTCTGGTATTACAGGACATGCAAACCAGCCCACCTGGAACATCTAAAACATCTGTTAACCAATTCTGAGTTCCACAATAAGAACAAAAAATTTCATTAATTCCCCCGGATAATTCAAGACCGGCACCGCAATTACTGCAATTTATAGATTTCAGTATCACCAAATAACACCTCCCTGAACTACTCTATAATTTCAAGTGATTTTTCCGGCCAACATGGTTTTAATGCAGATTCTATATCCACTATCTCAAAGGGTCTTCCATCGAGTAAATTCTGAATATTCTTCCTATCTGTTTTTATCTCAGGCAGTCTCTGTAAAATCTTCTGATATTCTATAATCTGCTGAGCTTTAGACCAGCCTTCCAGATTATCACCGAGTAATTTTACTTCATTTTCACCTATCACGAGAAAAAAAAGACCTTTAAATTTAAACAGGGTATTTTCAGGGCAGGAAAAAGTTCCTTCCCACGAATATTCATAAACAAATTTAGTATATTTAACTTTAAACTTCATTGTATTAGAGGAAATAAAAGAAGTTATCTCTTCCTTTGGGCCATGGGAGAAATTTGTAGCATAAATCCATCTATCTTCTGACAGGCTGTAGAACTGAAAATTCAGCTCATCCCTTTTATTATCAACAGGATTTACTGTATCAATATCCCAGCTAAAATTAACAATTTTACCGGGCCTATACTGGAGGGCTTTTATTAGTAATTTATCCTGAGATATATTTATTTCTTCATAATCCACTCTGTCTGAAGCAATAATCCTTATAGTATTTCCATCTTCACTTAAATAAACCTCAAGAAAATGTTTAAGACACATGTCCCTTATATGTTCAAAATAAACATCATCCACTTCCCAGGATTTTTGCAATACTCCTCTATCACATAAACTTTTAATATTTTTAACAATATATTCTTCATTAAGTAATTTTTCTTTTGGAAGAGAAGTCATTAAACGATAGAAAAAACTCATAGGGAAAGCACTATTCCATCGTCTATTCTTTGAAGGAACTGTTTTTTTTAGTTCACTTATAAAATCCCTGTTGTAATCAGATTTTATAAATATCTTCCCCAGAACTCTTATTAATGTTACTTTCATAATATTAGCCTTCTTCTGATATCTTTCCCAATTAACTTATATACAAGAAGAGCACCAATTATACCTGTAAAGGCCTGAAATATATTTGGAATTAATGGAGGTAATGCCACTCCCAGTCCAAAAAATATAGTTTCTCCTGCAAAATATCCTGTTACCATAAAGAAACCGGCTAGAATTGCCCCCAGTAATAAATTTAAAAAATTCTCCCTATTGTTTAAATCTCTACCAATATAACCGGCAATAAAACCTTCTGTACCTTTTGTAATAAATGTTATAGGTATATAAGCAGGATATCCACCCAATAAATCTGCCAGAGCAGAACCAAATCCTCCTATAATAAATCCCCTTTTTCCTCCCAAAAAAAAACCTGAAAAGATAACTATAATATCTCCTGGATTAATATATCCTCCAGTAGGTGTGGGAATTCTTATAGACATGGTAGATACAACAACAAGTGCTGTAAGTAATCCAAGAAAGACTATTTCTCTAATTTTGCCTGATGGAGAGTGATATGGTGGACCATTATTCATTTTTTCCCCCTGTGAATTCAACAGGACACCAGGCAGGTTCCTGATTATTTGCAATTCCCCCTACCAGCTTTAAAAGACCTGTACCATCGATATTTATTACACAGATAGAACTTGGAGCCTTAGTCCCTGAAGAAAAAGCGATTTTTTGCCCATCAGGTGACCAGGAAGGATATCTCTTCCATACTTCATCAAAAGTAAGCTGACTTTTTATTCCTCCATAAATATCTATAACAATCAGCTGAGCAATATTATCAGAAATTTCTGTTTTAGTATAAGCTATCTTACTGTTGTCAGGAGACCAGGAAAAATCATATTCTTCTCCTCTGTCAGAAGTAAGATTAATCTGCATATTTCCGTCGCTATTCATTATATATAAATCAGATTGACCTTCTTTTTTTGCTGTAAAAGCAATCATTTTACCATCTCCTGACCAGAGAAAATCTTTTTCTTCAAGGGAATTATTTGTCAAATTCACCAGTTCAGATCCTTCCAGATTTACAGTATAAATCTCATTACTTCCGGTGCGATTGGACATAAAAGCCAATCTGTCACCATCAGGTGACCAGAGTGGTTTTGTATCTTTCCAGGAACCGGAAGTTATCTGTTTCTGTCCTGTACCGTCAGCATTTATTATGAATATGTTTTCACGGCCTTCATATTTTCCTGTGCAGACAAGCTTACTACCATCAGGTGACCAGGAAGGCATATAATTATTTTCAGGGCTATTGGTAAGATTTATCTGATTTTTACCATCATAATCCATAATAAATATATCAAAATTACCTGTTCTATTAGAAACAAAAGCTATTTTTCCCCCGTCAGGAGACCAGAGAGGATTATAGTCCTCCCCTTTTTCTGGAGTTAAATTAATACTCTTAGAAGCAGACAAAAGATATATATCTCTGTTTCCTGATGCATCAGAAGTAAAAACGAGTAAATTCTTAAGCTCTTCCTGTAGAAAATGCTTTGTAGAGAATAAAATTTCTCTGGAAATCTTACCTTTTATACATGGAGTCTGAGTATAACTATGAGCTTTTGTATAGGATATAACTCTGTTTCTGGCATAATCAAAAGCCTGTAGAAGGCTTATAGAGAAAGTTTCATCACTTTTTGTCTTTTTTATAGCCTCTATAAAAAAATGCACAAAAGTGCCGCCCTTAAGTTCATCTTCTTCTCTGATTAACTGATTAGAATCAGAAGATGTTATAAGTAAAATCCCTCCCCTGCTGGCAATAAAATCATCCATACCGGAGGATTTTTCAGCATCAAATATTAATACTACATTACGAGATTTTACTGCCTTAAGCCAGTTACCAAGCTCATCATCTATTATATAGTTCCCATTGGGGTCAGAAATTTTACCATCATAAGGAATTATACACTCATCAAGACCATCTTTTTCATCTCCATTATCATCTTTAATAAATGTTCCATAACCACTGAAAAAAATGAAAACCTCATCCTCTTATGAACATTTGGAAGCAAGTTTCTCATATATAGCTTTTTTTATATTAGATTTAGTAGCTTCTTTACCAATTAACATATTTATATTATCTTCAGGAAAAGAAGCATAATCTATGAGAAGTTTCTTAAATTTCAAAGCATCCTGTTCAGGATATTTTAGAGAAAGAAGGTTGCGATCCTTATATTTATCTATCGCTATAATAATTGCCCATTTATTAATCTGATTATGAGAAAAAACAGAAAGAGATGATAAACAATAAAAAAATATATATATTATAAAAGACCAACTGATATATCTCTGCACTTTTAACATTTATCCTTAATATTCTAAATTTGATGAATATAAAAAACACTATTCACCATAAAATAAAACCAGACCTTCTCGTAAATCCCTTATAAACTGAATTACTTCAGATCTATACTCTGGAACATCATCCTCTACAATATCACTCTCTACAATATCACTCTCTACAATATTATCCTCTACAATATCATTCTCTACCTCATCTTCTTTATCTCCCAGAACTTCTGATAAATGTTTTGTTTTAAAACTGCTTTTTTCCAACTCAGGTTCTGATTCTATTTCTCTTATATCATCAAATCTGATGGCTTTCTCTGACTGTCCGGGTTTGGGACCTTCTTCTATAGAACGAATTAAATCTTCCTTTTCTTCCTTAGACAGAGGAGGTACAAGCAGAGAAAGCCTGTTCTGTCTGGCATAATCTGCCATTTCCTGAGAACATTTAGTTTTAACCCTCTGACATGCTTCACGATTAAGTTTATATTGCTCTCTTTCTTCAGAAGATAATTTAGAAAGCAATATAGTATCAATTTTTTTAAGTGTATAATCATATTCAAACAATTTTTTTTGATATTCCTTAAGTTTTGCCTGACTCATAAATGAGCCCCCCTTATACGTATGATAAGTGATGAACTTTCATAGCTTTTAATTAAAGACTTTTTATCAGAATCTCTCTGGACTTGCGGTCTGAATAGCCAGTGTCGAGTATAAACAAAACTCTGCTAATTCTTAATTATTTTAAAATATTCTATATTAAAAGGCTTTTTCCTAGCTAATTTTAACAAAATGTTAACAATTACTTATTTACTTTTATAAAGTGAAATGATAATATAGATTTGGTCAAGGGTTTATATTTTAACAAACTTCTAAAGAGGAGGAGAATTTAGAATGAAAATATCCGAACATAGAGCAAGTCAAGTTGGAACTCAAAAAAAAGCTCCTAAAAAAACTGAAAAATGCCCCATCCTCGAACAGACAGATGCGGTTGTAATAGGCCAACATCTTAAAGAAGAAGGTATGGCAACTCAGTTAAAAGGAAAGAAAATACAGGAAGAAGCAAGAACAGAATTTAAAGCAGAGATAGAAGATTTAAAAACCAGTAAAAAAATGAAAGCAGAAGCAGAAGCTTTGAAAAATGCAGGAGAAGAAATAGAAAAAGCAGGTCATGAAGCAGAAGCAAGTTCCATAAAGAAAATGGGAGAAAATATGGACAAAGAAAAAGCTGCCCACGCAGCAGAAGCTGCAGCAGCAGACAAATTCGCCACAGGTGTAGTAGATAGTGTAGGTGCTATGTTAATAGGAGAAATTGCCAAACAGGGACTGGCTATGGGGTTAGAGGTAGAGAAAAAAGCTGATGAACTTGAAAAAGCATCTCTAGGGAAGATTGAAACAGCCATAGCTGATAGAGAAGCAGGAGCACAAATGGTTAAGGAAAACGCCGAAAAGATAGGTCAGTATCTTAATATAGAAGTTGAAGGAGATAAGATTCAAGGAGAAGGTTTTATGGATTTAGAAGAAGGTCTTAGTAAAACTGCCCAGGGTGCTGATCTCCTCGGTAAGGCCAAACTGGATTTCCAGGTTGCCCACGGTTTAGAAAAAGAAGGAAACATAGCTGCAACTGAATCAGCAAGACTGGCTCATAAAGCAGCAAAGAAAAAAGAGAAAGCTGCCGCAAAAGAAGCAGTTGCTACCCAACTGAAAGGTAAAGCAGCAGAATCCGATGCAACAGCTATAGTAAAAGATAAAGAAGCAGAGTTTCTTACAGCAGAAGGAGAAAAATTTGATTTGCTGGCTTCTATAATAGCTAAAAAAACTGCTATTGACGAAGAATTTGCTGCTGACCTGCAGGAAGTAAAAAGTGATTATAAAAAACCTTTCCTGGAAGATGCTTTACACCACATAGAAGTACAAACTGACATAAAGGCAGAAAGAGAAAAAGAGGCAGATACTTCCTTTGCAAAAGCCAGTGCAGAACAAAAAGAGGCAAAGAAACTTAAAACAAAAGCAAAAGAACTCAGAGAAGGAGCAGCAGAGTTAGAAACATGTGCGACCCATCTGAAGGGAAAAGCTGCTATAGAAGAACAGGCTTCAGCTGCTAAAGGAGAAGTATCAAAACAGAAACTTGCCGAAGCGGGCGCAAAGAAAACTGAAGCTACAGAGAAAAAGACAAAAGGTTCTGCCCTCAAAGCAGAAGGCTTACAGCAAAAAGAAGACGGTCTCTTTGCTGTGGAACTTGGAGAAGCCTTTGAGGGAGCAGCTACAACTCTGCAATCTGAAGCTCTCAAGAAAGCACAGCTTGGAGATGTTATAGAGGATGCAGACTTCTCAGCAAAACAGGCAGCTCTTAAAGATTTAACTGCTGCTCATGAAGCAGAAGGAGAAGCTCTCAAGATTCAGACGGAAGCTCTTAAAGTGGCAAAGACAGCTCAAGAGATGCATGAAACTGCTATAAAAGACAAAGAGGCTGCCTATGAGGAAATTGTTACTCAGAGCACTCTTGAAGCAGAAGCTATACAGGGTCAAAAAGAAGCCCTCGGTGAATTTATGGAAGCTGATAAAACCATTCATAAAGGTAGAGATATACAGGCCGCCGGAGAAGTTAAAGCAGAAAAGAGCAGGAAGAAGAGAGAAAAAGCTATTGAAGATCTCAAGGAAAGTGCTGATAAACTTAAAACCGGTAAAGCTGTGGAAGGCAAAGGTGCCAAGTATGTGGGACTTGCAGAAGAAATATTAAAACAGCAGGGTGGTCAATAAGAGTCAATCTATAATTTAATAAGTTAAAAGGTGAAAGGTGAACCGTGAAAAAACTTATTCTTTCGTTTCACCTTTCACTTTCCATCTTTCAATATTGTTAAATTATTAGATTATGTTTAAAGCTATCAGCAATCAGCTTAAGGAAAAGCTGAAAGCTGATAGCTAATAATAATTAAATGACAAAATTTTTATTATTACTTTTTATATTAATATTAACCTGTACGGTTTTATCAAAAAACACAAAAAATCTCCCTGGGGTAATTCAGGATCACGGAGAAATGATTCTTATACCAGAAGGAGATTTTTTAATGGGAACTTCAGAAGAAGAAATTAAAAAAATTGCCAGAGAATTCAAAAAATCATATAAATATTTTCTTTCTGAAACACCAGAACATAAAGTATTTCTATCAGCTTACTATATTGATAAATATGAGGTAAGTAACAGACAGTATCAGAAATTTATAGAAGCAGGTGGTTATGAAAACCACATCTTCTGGACAGAGGAAGGCTGGATCTGGAAAGAAAAAAATGTCTATGAAGAACCAAAATGGTGGCTTTCAGGTCAGAATAAAAGTGGTATCAACCATCCTGACTATCCGGTGGTAGGTGTAAGCTGGTATGAGGCATATGCCTATGCTAAATGGGCAAATAAAAGGCTGCCTACAGAATCAGAATGGGAAAAAGCATCCAGGGGAACAGAGGGATTTATATATCCATGGGGAATGGAATGGGATATAAATAAAAGTGTTTCTATGGGAAAAGAAATTCAACCTGTAGGAAGTATAGAAGAAGGAAAATCTTCTTATAGTGTTATGGATATGTCGGGGAATGTATGGGAATGGTGTTCTGACTGGTATGATCCAAAATACTATATATCTTCTCCCTATAAAAATCCACCCGGTCCAAAAGAAGGTCAGTATAAAATCCTCAGAGGCGGATGTGGTGGAAATTCACATTCCTATTACTTCAGATGCTCAAACCGCCACTGGGCCAAAGAAAATTTCTGGGATGCCTATACGGGCTTCAGATGTGTGAAGGATATATAACAGTTTATGTTTTATGGATTATCCACTCACTGGACTCTAACTACGTCCCACCAGAAGTCTCCATTTTTATATCTTACTGAAGCTATGACATATTTTATTGTTTTTCCCTCTTTCAGAGCTAAAGTAAAAGGAGAAATATCTGTTCTTTCATCTGATATGGCATGATGCTTTTTATTCAGCCCGTAACATTCTAACTCTTTTATATCCTCTGGATTTCCAATCCAGCTAACAGTTAATTTCTCACTATTATAGTCAAAAGCAAGGTAATCTTCCAGCTCTTCTTCAGGAACTTCTTTTATTTCCTCTTTTTCAAAAGAAGAAGATAGCCGTGGAAGCAAATTTATATAGCTTTTATCTGACTGTAATAATCTGCTCTGAAGAGAGATTTCTTCATTTATATTACCTATTCTTGTTATAAAATCCGGATGACTGCTCATCCAGCCTGGAAACCATAAGGTATCCCTTTTCTCTTTTTCCCACATCTTAAAAAGTTCTGAAAATTCATGAGGGTTTCTACCAGACTGAATAAGCATCTGAACACTGGAAAGATCGCATTCTGTTTCATTATCACGGCTGTATTTAGGTTCAAATATATATGCATCAAGATATGAAAGTATTTGAATTGGCCTGTAGGCAACACCACCTGTGGCAAGAATAGCTACAGTATAAAAAATCTCCTTTCTTTTCATTCTCTCATAGAGTTGAGAAAAATGCTGGGCCTCTATATGAGTTATTTCATGACCTATAATTGCTGCTAACTGATCATCTGAAAGATCCATATCCAGAAGACCACGAAATATATAAACATGCCCTCCCGGGAGGGCGAAGGCATTTACCTCCTCAGAATCAAGAACACTGAATTTATAAAGAAAAGGCCTGGTAGTGAATCTGGAAAGATCACGGCCAATACGCTGAATCCTTTCTACAGTTTCTGGATCTCTGTAAAGATCATAATAGGATTCTACTTCCAGAGCTATCTGATGACCAAGTATTATTTCTTCTTCTGTAGAAAGTTCAAAATAACTGCATCCAGTAGTTAAGAAAAGAGTTATAATTACAATACTTAATATTATTTTACTTATAGCCTTTTTCATAGATAATCACCTTTCATATCGTGATGCGTGACGGGTGGGTGCAATTAACTTCTCACTTTTCACCTCTCACTCTTTCCAGTTTCTTTATAGCTTCCTTAATAGCCCTTATAGTTATTATACTTTCTTCCTCATAAAGAGCATTCCTGAGTGCTACAAGTGCTTCTTTATCTCCAAGATTACCCAGAGCACGGGCAGAATTTTTACGAACAGAACTATATTCATCCTTAAGAGATCTCATAAGAGGCATAAGAGCCATCTTATTACCTATTTTCCCAAGGGCAATAGCTGCTTCTCCTCTTACATATTCATTCATATCTTGAAGAGAATTGATAAGAGAATTAACCCCTTCAGGGGAGGAAATATTACCAAGAGAAATAGCTGCTTCTCTTCTTATCTGCCAGGTATTATCACTCAGTGCATCTATAAGGGGGTAAATTAATCGTTTATCATCGGGAAAGTTTCCTAAAGCTCTTACTGTATACAATCTGACTACAGGTTCACCATCTTTAAGAGACTTCAATAAAGACTCTATAGCTCTGCTGTCTTTAAGTTTTCCGAGAGCATCTGCAGCATATAATCTAACTACAACATCCCTATCATTTAGAGCATCTATAAGAGGATAAAGTGATTCTTTATTCAGAGTTATATTAGAGAGTATATAAGTTGATATAGCTCTTACAATCTCATTATCATCCTTTAAATTAGGTGTAATTAAAGATATGGACTGTGGTTTATCCAAATCTATTAGAGATTCTGCTGCATATCTCTGGACAAAATAGTCTTTATCATGAAGTGCCTCTACAAGAGGTATAACAGCTTCATCAGCACCGGTCCTTCCAAGCTGTAAAGCTGCAAACCGTTTTATATCCATTTTTTCATTTCTCAATGCTTTCAGGAGATAATTCACAGGAAGAGCATGAGGAATATTAGAAAGAGCTTCTTCTGCACTCAGTCTGACTGAATTATCTTCATGCAACACTGCTTCCATAAGCAAAGATTCAATATGTAGATCATTGCTATAACTTAAGGCCCAGAAAACAGAATGGCGTATTATATCAACATCAATACTTAAAGAATTTAAAAGAGCTTCCCTTGCCATGGGAGTATTTATCTTACCAAGAACCAGAGCCGCTCCGGCTCTTTTTAGTTCAGAAGAAGAATCATCTTTTAATACGTCTATTAAATCATTTACAGCATTCTCTCCAAGAGATGTCAATATTAATATAGCCTGATGAGATACCATAGAACGACTGTCATCCAGAACATCTATAAGAGGTTTAATACATGTTTTATCAGCAAGACCTGGTAATGATTCAACAGCGCCAAGACGAACTCTGCCACTTTCATCTTTCAGTGCAGAAAGTATAGAGGAAAGGGTTTTTTTATCTTTAAGACTTCCCAGAATTTTTACAGAATAATAACGAACATCTGAATCATCATCTTTTTCTAAAAATTCTATAAGCCTTGGCTTTAATGTATCCAGTAAAGCAGGATTACCAATATTATAAAGAGCTAATATTGCATTCATACGAACAAGCTCATCAGAGTCATCAAGATATTTCATTATTACAGGGGCAGTGCTATAATCTTTAAAACTGGAAACTGCCTTAATTGCAGAAGCCTGAACTTCTTTATCCTTATCTTGAAATAAAGCAAGAAGAGGCTTATAAGACCTTTCATCTTTAATTAATCCGAGTACTATGGCAGATCTTAATCTTATATCTTTATTATCACTCGATAGAGATTTTATAAGTGGTTCTACAGTATCAGATCCAATATCAACAAGTTTCCATATAGAATATTGAACAATTGTATCATTAGAAGAAGACAGATCTGTAATAAGCTTTTCTATAACTTCACTACAAAAAGCATTTTTAAAAGATAAGATAATTATAAAAATAATTAATATTACTATTTTCCTCAATGAAAGATCTCCTTTGTTTAATAGTCAGTTATCAGCAATCAGCCAATCTGTGTATAGAAATATTAGGCGTCATAAAATCACATTAATTCCGATAATTTTAAAATTCTCCAATTCTCCGTTGAAACCTGCTTAGAATAGTTAAATTATTATTAGCTTTCAGCTCCTAATACGAATTATTCATCAAGTGTACTGATAAAACAGCCTTGAGGCTACTCCAAAAAAATATGAATGCTTATACTTCTTTACCTGAGGCAATATCCTTTAAATTTCGACATGTAATTAACTTAAAACTTCCTTTAAATACGCCATCTTTTTGTCCTTCGGAGAACTTTATTTTTCCGTAGCCTCAAGGCTGTTTTTACTACGTTTGACGGCAGATTGGTATTACTCAATAAGTTTTGTATAATAGCCAATTTTTCTTAATAAATAAGATATTTCCCTGAAGTATTCGGGAGTATCGGGTTTAACCATTTCCAGTATAAAAGCGCGAAGTCCATCTTTTATCACAGGCTTTCTTACGGTAAAGGGGACTGAGAAAATTTCCTCAAGTGTTCCTTTAAGCTTCCAGTCTATAGTTTTTACACGGGTATTCATCCCATCAAATTCTATTATGGCAGTTTCTTTTTTTTCAACAATTCGTCCTTTAGGTGTATCTTTAAACTTTTTCAGTATAATTTTCACACAGGTGTTCCTAGCTATTTACGAGATAATCAATATATTGGTACATACTCATATCTGTATAATATAATTCATCATTGGAACATATTTTCCCTTCAAATACCTTCTGTGCCAGGTCTATACCCAGGGATTTGTCTTTTTCCTGAAGAAAGGATTCCAGTGTCTGGGCAAAGTATTCTACAGGGCCATAAGATGCTATGCCTTCAAGAAATTGATGACCTTCTTCTCCACGTCTGCAGGCATGATAATTATTTAATACAAAGGGTGATTTTAAAGAGGCAAAACTGTCTCCTCCCGTGGCATGATCAAAGGCAATGGCCATTAGATAAACTATAGTGTTAAATCTGTAAAGATCTTCGAAATCCTCATAAAGCCATTCTTCACCCAGAAAACAGACTTTTAAGTTTTCTGAATAACCTGCTCTTAAATCACCTGTATTATCAGGAATTTTTGTAATGTTAGAGAGTCTTTCTCCGGGTTTTAGAACTACTATCTTTATTCCAAAATTTAAACATGTTTCAAGGATTTTTTCTCCAAGTAGATAAAGCTTATTCACCAGACTTTTTGCTATGTTAATATGGGGACAATGAACCAGCATTTTTATTACTCTCTCACGATTCTTCTGTTCCCTTATATATTCCGGAGAATTTCTAATTTTGTCTGGAACATCTGCTTCTTCTATATCTTCAATTTTATATAAACTCGGTGTATTAAATATTACTTCTTTTTCTTCATCCCTTTCTATATCCAGAGGAGTTTCTTCAGGGATTTCCATAGTTATACTGGAAGATTGAATCTTCATCTGTGGTAATAAAATATCCTCCTGATGAGTGTCTTCTTTTTTAGTTTTCTTTTCCTCCTCTTCTGTAGAGGTGTATTTATCTTTTAATCTATGTTTTGGGTCTGCCTCTATTAAATCCTTTTCATTTCGGGATAGGGATATTTTATCTTTACCCTTCCCATCTTTTATATCTTCAAGACCTCTATCTTCTCTATGGTTACTATCTTTTTTTACGGAAGCTTCTTCTTTTTCTTCATCTGTAAGACAGAGTTGTTCCTGTGCAGGTTTTTGCATTTTACTGCTGTAGACTTTGTCTTTACTAAAGAAATTTAGAGAAGGATCCAGTTCTCCCGTATCTTCTCCATGATGGTCTTTCTGTTGAGATGAGAACATATCTTCGTTAGAAGTGTTTCGGCCCCTGTTATCTCCCATATTTGACATATCATCCTGATCACCGACAGAACCTGCATTTATTCCAACACCTTTGGAGGAAGTGGCAGTACTTTCAGTAGTTTTTTTATTTTTATCTTTATCTTCTTTTCTCTGGGCCTTTTGAAGTGCACTATTAGATCGTATAGAGTTATCTATCATATCATGCATAGTGGATGAAACTACCATACTTACTTTATCCATACGGACTCCATACATACAGGTGGCCTCCTTTATTTGATTTCTTCCTTTGATTATATCATTTAAAAATGTTTTTTACAATATTGTGAAAGGATTCGTAAATATTTAAACGAATTGTAATTATAATTTATTTAGAACTTCTCGTAAATCTGGTGAACAGTGAAGAGTGGTGAGTGAACAGTGAAGAGAAATAAATCAATCGTCTCACTGGTCACTGTTCACTCTTCATTTTATATGATAGTGAGGTGTATTATTAATTGTTGAGATATGGAATTTTTCTATGTATTATATGGTTTTTTACAGGTCTTTCTTATGGAGAGGTTGAAAATTCTGATTATTCAAAAGGTATAAGGAATTATAAAAAGGGTAAATATGAAGAGGCTATAAAAGATTTTCATTCTGCTTTAAAGACAGATTCCAAAAATTCGGAGATATACAATTACCTTGGCAGATGTTATTATGCACTTGAAAAGTATGATGAAGCTGTTTTATCTTATAAGAAGGCAATAGATATAAGCCCTCTCAATGCAGTTTATTATTATAATATTGGTATAGCTTATGAAAAACTTAATAAATTTGAACTTGCCATGACAGTTTACGAAAAAGCTGTAACCCTTAATTCCAGAGATGCTGATTTTCATAATCGCCTTGGGGGAATTTATTATCGTCTTCAGTACTGGGATAAAGCTGTAAAAGAGTATAATCTTGCTATAAGTTATTCTTCAGATAATCCTTTTTTTTACTATAATTTAGGCAGAACCTTTGATAAAATGGGTTATATAGATAAAGCTATAGTGGAATATTCTAAAGCTATTAAGTTTAAACAAGATGATTCTGATTTTTATTATTACAGAGGTATGGCCTATCTCAAAAATTCCAGTTATAAATCTGCTAAGGAAGATATAGAGAAAGCTATTAAACTGAAAGGCAATAATGTTATGTTCTACAATGGTTTAGGAAAGGTTTATCAGGCTATGGGAGAGATGAATATAGCAAAAGAGAATTTTAAAAAATCTATGGAATTAGCACCTCACGAAGGTACATCTCATTTCCATCTTGCAGAACTGTATAAAGAAATGAAGCTTTACAAAGAAGCTGTGGCAGAATATCAGATAGCTATTGAAGTTGATCCAGATAAGGGTGAATTTTATGCCGGTCTTGCTGATGTACTTATCCTTATGAAAGAGACTGAAAAAGCTCTGACAGCTTATAAAGAAGCACTGGTTAAAGATCCAGAAAACCCTCTATATCTTAATAGTCTTGGTGGCCTTTATTACAGTATGGGAGATTATTCAAAAGCAATAGATAATTATAGAGAAGCCATAAAATATTGTCCCAATGATGCCTATCTTCATTATAATCTGGCCAGAGCCTATCAGGAAAACAACCAGAATGAAAGAGCTATAGAACAATATAAGGAAGCTATTGCTATCTATTCTGAAGATGCAGATTTTTATAACTATCTAGGTAATGCCTTATATGAGAAAAAGAATTATAAAGAAGCTATAAGTAATTTTAATAAAGCTATCGAGCTTTCACCACAGAATGCTGTTTTTTATTATAACCTTGGTAATGCACTTTTCTTTAACGGTGATTTTAATGCAAGCCTGGAACCATATAGAAAAGCTGTTGTCCTGTCTCCCAATGATTATTCCTTTCACAGTCACCTTGGTATAGCCTATGTTAAAGTAGGACTTAAGGAGGAAGGCCTTATGGAGCTTGAAAATGCCAGGAGAGTTGCTTCAAATAGTGAAGAAAAAGAACAGATAGAAGCCATTATAGCAAAGTTAAAAGGTGAAACCGTTGTTACTACTCCTACTCCTGCGATAAAAGTATCACCTGTTTCCACTCTACCACCAGGTGCAACACCGACACCGGTTAAAGTAACTGCTGGTCTTTCAGAAGAAGATAAGGTAAATATTAACGATTATTTTAATAAAGCTGCCGAGTATGAGAAAAGTAAGAAATGGTCTCTAGCTATATTTCAATATAATAAGATTATAAAGTTAGATCCACTGAATGTTCTGGCCTATCACAAAATGGCTATAGATTATTACCGTGATAAAAAATATGATGAAGCCATAAAGAATTTTAAGAAAGTTATAGAACTGGAAGGAAAAGGTAAAGCTGCTATAGCTGCTCATTACAGTCTTGGAAATATTTATATTTTAAAGAATGATAAAGAAAAAGCCCTTAAAGAATTTGAGATTTATCTTGAACTGTATCCCGATGCTTCTGATGAAAAGGAAGTCCGTGCAAAGATTAAGGAGTTGAAAAAGAGTGAGAAGTGAGGAGTGAGAAGTGAGAAGTGTGAGGTGAGAGGTGAAAGGTGAAGGTTTAAAGGTGTGGAGGTGAATCCTGAGTACCCCCATAAACTATACCTTCATTACCCATCACTCATTACGCATTACGCATCACCGATTTATTATGAAACTATCTTACTATATATTTTTACCCATTATAATACTTTCCTGCCTCGCCAGTATATGGCTTGCCTTTGAGAGGATAAGGGTGGAAAGTTCTTTTGATACAGTTAATATGGTTATGGATTATGATGACTGGAAGAAGTTTTGTATCAGTAATGGTTATAATCTGGAAGAAAGTTTAAAGGACCTTAAAGAAAAAGGTATAATATCCTTCGGAGTTTATGAAGATAACTGCAAACAACTTCAGGAGAGGGGAGAGTTAACAGTTTTTTCCGGTTCTGATATATTGAATGCTTATAGATTATCTGGCTTAACCAATTTAGTACTTCAGAATCTTGTAAAACAGAACAGAATTTCTTCACATAATATATATATTGTATTTTCGGAAGATTCTTCTGCTCTTAATAGAGTAGAGACATATTTTTGTCGTTTTCTGGGAAATGACAGGTTTACTCTTCATAATTTGCCTTCCTCTTCACCTGTTCTTGAAGTGGTGGGAGATTATTCAGATATAATGAATATGGGGATTGGGTTGCCGGTAAATATTGTAGCAGAGCTTCGTGAAAATAATTTTTTTCTTGTGCCCAGGATAGAAAACAGAATACTTAAAAAACAGGATATAGAATTTATATTCCAGGATATTCTTAATTGCGGAAATTCTTCAGTAATTATTTTTTCAGGTATGAACAATGAGGTTCTCGGTTATCCTGATTTATTAGAAGAGACTGCTACACATATGGAAAAGGGAAAATTGTACCTTGGCTTTATAGAAGTTGCAGATCTAGGAAATATACAGAGAGGTGCTATTACACTGGCTGGTTTTGATATTACAAGGGTTGTCAGAGTAATTTCTATGTCTCAGGCCTATCAGGAAAAATTAAGGATGGAACAGATACTGGATATATGGTCTCTTGCTGTAAGAGAAAGGAATATAAGACTCCTGTATCTTCGTCCTCTCTTAAAACCCTTTGAAAATATGACTCCTATGGAAACCAATCTTTATTATCTTAAACTCTGTAAAGAAAGAATTGAGTCGGAAGGTTATAAAATCAATAATTCCAGGGGTATGGATTCTTTTAAAAGACCTTTATGGATTTGTATTCTTCTGTGTTCAGGTTCAATTTCTGCAGGAATCTTAATTCTTTTAAAAATTTTTCAGATAGATCTGAAAAATTCATTTATAGTGGGAGGAATATGTTTTTTTATTTTACTTCTGACAATGACTGTTTTAGAGGGTTTTGCTTCAAAACTTTTTGCCCTCTCTTCAGGAATTGTTGTCCCTGTATTTGCCATTGTATATGGTTTTCCTTCTTTATTTTCTCTGTATAGAGAAGGACAGAGACAGAAGGGTAATAATATATTATTTGCTCTCATAACAGTATGTCAGGTTTCATTTATTACTGTTCTGGGTTCACTGGTTACTGCAGGTATACTAAGTTCGACGAAATTTTTTCTGACGGTGGATCGTTTTAAAGGTATCAAGTTTATTATGACCCTTCCCATTTTATTGGTTATAATCCTTTATTTTTATTCTCTCACAGAGGGTAATAAATCTTCTGGTTTCTTTAAGAAATGTAAAACTTTTTTATTACATCCTGTTCGTTTATGGGAGGTTATTATCGTTTTTATAATAGCCACGGGAGGTATTTTTTATCTTATCCGTACCGGTAATACCAGTGTTGTTCCCGTGTCAGATTTTGAAAGGAATCTTCGAGCTTTCCTTGATAATTTCCTTATAGTAAGGCCTCGCTTTAAGGATTTTCTTCTGGGCCAACCTGCACTGTTTTTAACTGTCTATCTATGGCGGAGAGGAAATTTAAGATATCTGTGGCTTTTTCTTGCCTTTGCAACCCTGGGTCAGGCCAATATAGTGGATACCTTTGCTCATCTTCATACTCCTCTTCTGGTTTCATTACTCCGGGTTTTTCATGGTCTCTGGATAGGTTGTATTGTAGGGTTTGTAGCAGTTGGATTGTATAATATCTTTATTTTATTTGAGAAACATTTTAAACTGAGAGGTCATGGGTAATAAAAGTTTTACCCATTATGTGTCAACATATGGCAAAAAATGATGTACTTATATCCGGTTATTATGGTTTTGGCAATGCAGGAGATGAAGCAATACTGGCGTCTATTCTGGATGCTCTTCTTAAGATTATGCCAGAGCTTAAAATTATGGTGCTTTCTGTAAATCCGTCTCTCACTGAGAAAGAGCATAAGATTTCTGCTGTCCATCGTTATAGATGGGAAATGTTGCATTCCCTCTGGGAAAGCAGACTTTTTATAAGTGGCGGAGGTGGACTTCTTCAGGATAGTACGAGTATAAAGACTCCTCTGTATTATCTTGGAATGGTTTTACTTGCAAAATTGATGGGAAAAAAGGTTATGTTTTATGCCCAGGGTATTGGTCCTCTCAGGACTTTCTGGGGAAGATTACTCACCTCTTATATCGCCAACAGGGTGAACTTTATAACTGTAAGGGATGAGAAATCTTATAATCTTCTTAGAGAACTGGGAGTTAAAAGACCTCCTGTAGAGATTACTACAGATCCCGTATTTGCTATGGAACCGGCTGTGGAAAGTGATGTATTGGAGGTATTTAAAAAAGAAGAGATACCATTAGATGGTAAATGGCTTGGTATATCTGTAAGGGATTGGAAGACAAATGTTGATTACGCCGGAATTATTTCACAGGTAATTGATAATTTATGTGATAAATTTTCTTTAAGAGTTTTATTTATTCCTATGCATTATCCTAATGATCTGGAAATTTCAATGGGTATAAAAGATATGATGAAAAATCCTTCTTATATGCTTTCCGGGAAGTATCCTCCAAAGGTTATTATGGGTATTCTGGGTAAGATGGATACAGTATTTGCGATGAGACTTCATACTGTGATAATGTCATCTGTTCTGGGAGTTCCCTCTATTCCGGTAGCTTATGATCCCAAAATAGAAAATATATCAGGTCAACTCGGTTTGAAATTTCTTTCTCTTGAGGATATTACTTTTGAGAATCTCCTTAAACTGTCTTCAGATGTATGTCAGGAAAGAGAAAAAATTTCTTCTAATCTTCTTGTAAGAAGCAGAGAACTTGGAGATATAGCACTTGGTAATGCCTTTTTTGTGAGGAATTTATTGTATAATAGAAATTTGCATTGATATTTATCAGAGGAGTATATATATGCAAGAATTAACCTGTCTATTGATTTCTCCCCCGAACTTTTATGAAGATGATGAAAATATCTGGGAACAGATTAATTCAAATTTTCCACCTCTGGGTCTGGCATCTATTGCAGGTTATGTGAGAAGTAAAAACCATACGGTAAAAATAATAGATTGTAATATAGAATCACCTTCTGTAAAATCATTTAAAACATTTTTCGAAATAGAAATTGTAAAAAAAATATCTTTTATTAAAATAATCGGATTAACAGCAATGACCTGCACAATAAAAAAAGCATACTATATTGCCGAAATATGCAAACATTATTATCCTGATTCAGTTATTGTTTTTGGAGGTGTCCATCCAACATTTGTTACAGAAGAGGTAATTAACAACAAATTTGTAGATATAGTTGTTACAGGTGAAGGAGAGTTGACATTTGAAGAAATACTTTGCGGTAAAGACCTGGATAAGATAAAAGGAATAGTCTTCAAAAAAAATAAAGATGATACTTATGAAGTTGTAAGAAACGAATCGAGAGAAAGAATAACAGATTTAGATTCATTACCCATACCTGCTTATGATTTATTGCCTGTTTTAAAATACAGGCCCGCAAAAGGTTCCTATAAAAGATTGCCAGCTATGAGTATGATGACTTCAAGAGGATGCCCGGGAAGATGTACCTTTTGCAGTAAAACTCTGGGCAATAAACTTGTTTACAGGTCTGCTTATAAAATTTTCGAAGAAATTAAATATTTGATAGATAACTATAGAATTAAACAGATTCTGTTTTATGACGACACATTTACAGTAAACAGGGATAATGTTTTTAAATTATGTGATATATTAATAGATAATAGAATAGATATCTCCTGGACATGTTTTGCAAGGGTTGATTTTATTGATTTAGAAATGTTAATAAAAATGAAAAAAGCCGGATGTCATCAGATAATGTACGGTGTTGAGAATATTGATGAAGGTGTTCTAAAAAATATTAATAAAAAGATAGATATAAACAAAGTAATAAATGCAACTAATTTAACTAAAAAAGTGGGCATTGAATGTAGATTGGCTTTTATGATTGGAAATCCTGGAGATAATGAAGAAATAATTAAAAAAAATATAGCTTTTATAAATAAAGTAGATCCTGATTTGTTAATAGTTAATGTTACCACACCTTTCCCCGGAACTGAAATGTTTAAATGGGCTAAAGAAAAGAATTTAATCTTAACATATGATTGGGATGATTATAATCTGGCAAATCCAGTAATGAGATTAGAAAATTTAACTGCTGACCAGATAAAAAGATTTTATAAAATGATGTATCGTGCCTTTTATTTCAGGTTAGGTTTTATGCTCAGGAAAATATTAAAAATTAGAACTATAGATGATATAAAAATACTTTTCAGCGGTTTTATATCACTATTATCATTCTTTAAAATAAAGAGGGGTTAATATGGAAAAAAATAAAGTATCTCTTTCTGTTCTGGTGCCGGTTTATAATGAGTGCTTTCTTGTAGAAATGAGTATAAAAAGATTATTAATTCTAAAAGAAAGTCCCTGTCTTGCCAGTGTACAGATAATAATAGTAGATGATTGTTCAAATGACGGAACTACAGATGTTCTTAACAGGCTTTACAAAGAGTTTTGTTCCTGTAATAAGGATGAGTTTTTTGAATGGATATTTTTAAGGCATGAAAAAAATCAGGGTAAAGGTAAAGCAATTCAGACGGCTATAGAGAAGGCTACCTGTGACTTATGTATTATTCATGATGCTGACCTGGAATATAATCCTAAAGATATTTTGAAAATGATTCCAATATTTATTGAAGAAAGAGCCGATGCAGTATATGGTTCAAGGTTTCTGGTAGGAGAATACTCACGGGCTTTTCTATTTCATCATGAACTTGGTAATAAATTTTTGACTTTCCTCTGTAATCTTATTACAAATATAAATCTTACCGATATGGAATCCTGTTATAAGGCCATCAGAACTCCTCTTTTAAAGAGTATTCCTCTGGAAAGCAATGATTATTGCTTTGAACCGGAAATCACAATAAAGCTTGCTAAAAGAGGGGCCAGGATATACCAGGTTCCCATAAGTTATTCAGGAAGGGATTATCAGGAAGGAAAGAAGATAAACTGGAAAGATGGTGTAAAAGCTCTTATATCTATGATGAAGTTCTGGCTTTCTAATAAGATATATAAAGAAGAGCAATATGGAAGTCTTATTCTTAACGAACTTTCCAGAGCATACGGATACAATAAATGGTTAGCAGATACTATTCGACCTTATGTTGGACAGAATGTATTGGAAGTAGGCAGTGGTATCGGTAATATTACGAGACTTTTGCTTCCCAGAAAAAGTTATTATGTTACTGATGTAAATCCTCTTTATCTGCATTACTTGAAAAATCTTCAGATAAACAAACCCTATCTTAAAGTTGCCTTCTTTGATGTGACAGATATAGATTCCTTTATTCCCTCTGCTGAAAATGAAATAATAGATACTTGTATTTGTATGAATTTGCTTGAACATTTAGATGATGATAGAAAAGCTCTTTTAAATATTAAATCTATTTTAAGTAGTGGAGGTAAAGCTATTATTCTTGTTCCTAATAATCCTTCAATCTTTGGAAGTATAGACGAAATTGTTATGCATCGACGGCGTTATACCATTTCAACACTGGAAGATCTTCTAAAAGATACAGGATTTGAGGTGGAAAATATTTTTGGTATGAACAGGCTGGGAACCATTGCCTGGTGGTTTAATGGTAAAGTTTTAAAACGTAAATATTTTGGGAATTTTCAGGTATGGATTTTAAATACTATAACGCCTTTACTCAAAATAGTTGATCCATATTTACCTTTACCTCATCTTAGTATAATAGCAATAGGAAAGAAAGTTTAATTTTATAGCTTAGAGGTGAAAGATTGAGAAATAAACTTATAATTTTATTGCCTTATATAGTTATTTTGATTTTGGTCTTATTTATGTTTTATCCAGTTTCTGGTAATGGTTATATAACTATATATGATCATCCGATTCATCTTTATAAATGTCATTTTCTTGTAGAACATCTTATACCTGAACAAAAGTGGATTGATGGTTGGTGTTCCTGGGATTACGGAGGATTTCCCATTTTTTTAATACATCCTTCTCTTATATATTACCTTATTGCTTTTCTTCATTATCTTTCAGGTATACCTGTGGTTATCTGTTATAAAATTGTTTTTATTTTTTTATATGCTTTCACTGGTTGGACAGTATATTATTATTTTAAAGACAAAATAAGTAGAAGATATGCTTTTTTGTGTTCAATTATTTTTATGTTATATCCCCGTTTATATTTTCTTCATATAGTCGCAACAATAGCATTTGTACTGTCAATAAGTTTGTTTATTTTATTTTTTGATTCAATAGAAAAGTTTCATAAAAATTTAAACACCGCAAGTTATATTAAAGCTATTCTTTTATTTTCAGCTATGATTTTCACGCATATTTTTTCTATATCTGCTGCCTGTGCTCTTTTATTTTCATCTGTTTTTGTGAAATTTATATGTAAAGAGAATTGGAAAGAGGTTTTATGGAAATATGTATTGATAGTATTAATAGCGATAATGTTTAATTTTTATTATCTCTGGAATGTTATTAATATTCAGCTTGTTAATAAATCTTTTATCTCAATGGCTGTAAAAACCAGAGTTTTAAACCCTCCTATCAGCAAATTTATATGGGTTGTACTGGGTACGGAAATATACTGGAATAATAATGATGGAATTTTTATAAATATTATTAACAATACGCCTTTTATTCTGTACCTACTGTTATATTTACTTGGAATTGCAGGTATTATTTTGTATATGTTAAATCTTAAAAGAAAAAAAGAAGGGCAGGATCTTTTTCAACTTGTATTAATTAGTTTTTCTTTACTTATATTACTTTTTTATATACTTGGTTATTTACCTGAAAATTACCAGATATTATTTTTTAAGCATGTTTATTTGCTTGATAGATACATGGTTTTTTTCTTATTTGTTATCATTTGTTTTTTTACTTATTTACTTTCTAATATGAAGAATAATATTCCATGGAGAAGATTTTTTTATGTGACTTTTATCATACTTGCTTTTTTAGAACTTTTTAGAAGTGTTTATTTTGTGAAGGATAACCTGGCAATGTTTGATATTAGTCAGGACAGTAAAGCCATAGAAGAAGTATGGCATTGGGTAAATAAGAATGTTAATAAAGATGAAGGACGTGTTGTATATCAGGAAACTTATTACTGTTTTCCAATTGATCATCCGTTAAATAAATCACATGTTATGACACTATCAGCTATGAAAACAGGCGTACCTCAGTTTATTAATACTTCTGCCTCAGAGGATGTTAATTTTTTTTTAAGGTATTTTTTAATGTTAAATCATTTTATTTTTGGACGACCTATTGATGAGATAAGTGATACTAAATTATATAATTTAATGCGAATATTTAATGCTCATTATATTGTATCATGTGAGGAAGAACTTAAAAGTAAACTTGAGGGTTCCAGCTTATTTATTTTGAAATTTTCTTCTCCCCCTTTTACTATTTTTGAGATAAAGGATAAAGAAAAAATTAGCTGGACGGAATTTAGTTATAATGAAATTGAATATAATATTTTGAAATGGACAGATAGTAATATAGTTCTGAAAATTAATAATTCTTTTACTGATAATCAGATGTTGCTTAAAGTTTTATGGCATCCATACTGGAAAGCTTATATTGATGGTAATGAGATTTCTATTGGAAGAAATCAATTCGGTATGATTATGGTAGATCTTCCTGATAAAAAGGATATGACTTTTGAACTGAGATATAGTTCGTTTAACCCTGTTACTGTAACAGTTAATTTATTATCTTTTTTAGTTTTCTTTATCTATTTAGTAGTTCTTTTCTATAGAAAGCTAAGTACCGCTCCAGGTAAAAGAGTATCCAAAAAACTTTAAACATTACACATGTCCCTGTCCGGGCTCTGGAGCAAAAGATATGCCGTCAAAGGAGAAAGTTATAACTTAAATAAATACAAAACTGTATATTCTGTAATAACAGATTTCATTGTAACAGGATCATAGATTTTGCGTAA
>JAKJGF010000376.1 GCA_022704525.1 Bacillota bacterium
TTTTACCATATCCCTGTTTCTTATAGTTACTCTTGTATCTTCTTTAATACTTACTCCTCTTCAGGCTTCTGCCGGTATAACTCCTCCTTTATGGGAGAAACGGTTTGATAAAGATATTGACTGGATAATTCAAACAGAATTTGATGTTTTAATAGCAGGAAGTAATAAAAAGCTTTATGTTGTTTCTTCTCGACGGGGGGAACAGCTCTGGTCAATAGATAGAGGCCCTGAAATCAAGAAAAATGATGTTACAATGATTGAAGGCAGTGATCTTCTACTGGTTAATAGAGAAGTGCAGGAAGGAAAGCTTTATAAACTGGAAGCCTATGAGGTTCTTACAGGGAAAAAATTATGGGAAAACCAGGTAAAAGGTGATGGTATTGCTATTCTGCCAATTCTTGAAAGATGGACATTCCTTTATCTTACTGACAGTGATAGCAGTGATAAGGTGCGTCCTCATATATATAATATAAATATATTTAATGGGAAAATTGTCTGGGAATCAGACTTTAACAGTTCTTTTAATGGAACAAAATCATCGGGGGTGCTGATTTTTGGGGGCAAATATGATGTAAGCGGTTTCTATCCACCTGTATATATAGATGATGAGATATATTTCTTTTATGATGGTATCAGGAAGTTTTCTTATAAAACAGGAAAACAGCTCTGGTATGCATCTTATACAGTAAATAAGGATGAAACTTTTTTAAGATCCGATGCTGATGCTATAATTACTGATAAGTTTATATATACATCCGGAGCAGGTGTTATAAGAGGAATAGATCGAAAGAATGGCAACATTCTCTGGGCATCTGAAGACTTTGGTGTTGTACCCTTAATATATTATGATGAAGGTAAAATTTTTGGACAGATTGGCGGAACTTTTGTAAAAGTGAATATGCGTGATGTAGATAATGCTGCTCCTGTTGGAGTTTTTGCTCTGGATGCAAAAACAGGGAAGACGTCCTGGAAATTTTATAACTGCCAGGAACCTATAACAAATATAGTTCCTGTTAAGGATAAGATTTTTTTCTGTGATAAAATATCCTTAATAGCCATTAATAAAAAGACCGGCCAGGATATTTATAAGACTACTCTGGATTTTGAAAACCCTGTTTTTACTGCTGCTTATGAGAAAAGTAAGAGGGTACTTGTTCAATCAGGACAGAAAGTTGGTTGTTATAATATGGATTCTGGCCATAAACTCTGGATTTCCGGTTTTAAAGAACAGAGATTGGGCTTTCTGGATAAACTGCCCAATAGATTGTTAATAGGTGGAGCCTTATTTATATTCACCGGTGGACTGGCTACAGTTTTATTACTCGGATCCTATGTGGCTTATGACATACACAGAAGTAATAATAGAAATGCCGCTGAAGATAGGTTGTATCGACAGGCCCAGTCAGAAAAAGTTTTCTGGGGTGGAGCAAGTGCCTTCAGGAATACTCCCGGTTTTATTAAAGCTGCTAAGATTAGAAAAGAACGCCTTGAACTTCTCTCAAAACAGAAGGAAGTATATTTCTACGTTTATGGTGAAGACGAAAGGAACAGTGATATAAAAGGAGCCGGAGGAATAAATATAGATAATGGTAATATGGATTTTGAAATAAATCTGGATAATGAAAAACCGTCATATTTTTATGATAGAATATATGGACTTCTATTTTATACTGATGGAGATAAGCTTTCAGGTTATAAATTTTAGTTTCAAATTATTTTCCTTTAGTTGCAGGGTTTTGATGATTTTAAACGAAGTTATTTATGCATAATACATATGAGTGCTCTTTCAGAGATTTGTTGAAAGTTAAGGGAGATAAATATGTCTGAGCTTGTTAATAATAGTGATAAGGATTTCGGGGGAGAATTTAGCACTGAGGCTTTGTTGAAAGGTTCTGTTACTTCTGAGTCTGTTTTGAAAAAAGCAAAGGCTTTTTTAGATGATGGAAATTTAGAAGAAGCAAAAAATTTGTATAAGAATGTAATCGATTTTTTGACAATAAATAAAGATTTTGAATCTGCAATAGATATACTGCTTGATGTGGCTTCTCGTTATAAAGCTTTAAATGATAAAGATAATGCTGTTGAATTTTATAGAAGAATTTTACGTATAGAGGATACTCATCATGAGGCATTAAAGGAATTTGCATACATGAACTTTGAATTGCAAAGATACGATACTGCTACTATTATGGCTTTAAGACAGTTAACTAAATTAGAACCTGAGAATATAGATGTTATTGAAAAAATAGCTTTTGTGTCTGAAAAAACAGGAAGTACCAGAGCTGCTGCAGGTAATTATCTTAAAGCAGCAGAATTAGCCAGGGAGCAGGGTTTTTATGAAAAAGCTGAAGAGATACTTAAAAAGATATTAGAACGTAAACCATCACATAAAGAAGCTCAACATAAATTAGAGTTAATTAAGAAATTAATGGAAGAAGAGGTAGGAGAAGAGGTAGAAGAAGAGGTAGAAGAAGAGGTAGTAGAAGAGGTAGAAGAAGAGGTAGGAGAAGAGGTAGGAGAAGAGGTAGAAGAAGAGGTAG
>JAKJGF010000377.1 GCA_022704525.1 Bacillota bacterium
CTTTAGAGATTTCCAGTAATAAACAGGTAATTGAATTAGAAGTGGATGGTGCTAAAATTCCTCCATATAAACAACAAAAAATTAATATAATTATTAAAACAAATGGCGGTAATTCTATTTTACCTGTTATTTTTACCGTAGGACTTACTCCGAGACTTGTAGCCAGCCCTGCAGCAATGCAGTTTGTACTTCATAATGATCAGATTTCTTTTCCTAAAGAACTTGTTCTTGTTAATAAAGGAGCAGAGACAATGGAAGGTGTTGCAAGATGTGAAGATCCCTGGGTAATACTTGCTACAAGGGAATTTAAAGGAAATTTTGTAAAAATTTCTGTTCAGATAGATCCATATAATCTTTTTCCCGGTAGATCTTATTCCAGTAAAATTATTGTAAATACCAATGGAGGTACAAGAGAAATAAGTATTCAGACTTTTTTGAGATTATCTTTTGCTCATTTTGAAGATACTCTTGCTCATATAGAACAGGGTGATGAAAAAGTCCTTTTAAGTAAAATGCTCAGAGATATGAGAGTAGAAGAACCTGAGATTCGAAAGGATATAATTTTGAAACTCAGTAAACACGCCTATAAAGATCTATTTATCAGCCATATTATGGAAGCTATGGAAAGAGATAGTGATATGGATGTCAGAGAAACAGCAGCTGAGGTACTCTGCAAATTTGATAATAAAGAAACTGTGTCATCATTTATTGAAGCTCTCTCGGATAAATCCCCCGGAGTTCGAAAGATTGCTGTAGATGCTCTTGAAAAAATTGGGAATGAAGGACATATAGAGTATATTATAAAACTTGTATCTGATACAAATCCAGATGTACGTAAGTCTGCTACCAGAGCTATTGCCAGGCTCGGGCATAAAAAGGTTATGAATACTATAACACCTCTGGGAAGAGTTGTTAAAGATATGGATCTTAAAACAGCAACTATGGGATTGAAAAATGTTCAGGAAGCTGCAAAGGGATTTTTGTCAAAGTTTTTAAAGAAGAAGGAAGAGTGAGAACTGAAAGGTGAGACGAGTCAGGATAAATTTTACTTATAGAATAGAGGTGAATTGAATGTGCTTGGCATTTTAAATAAATTAGTTGGTTCTAAAGTGGTAATGCCAGATCCTAAATTGAGTGAGAAGAAAAAGAAATTTTATAAAGAATTCTGCAGCCAGGGTGCTACGAAGCTGAATGAAGTTATTAGGGCCAGTGAACATAATGATGAAGTTGCAAGAAAAATGGCAGTTCTGGCACTGGGGAAACTTAAAGAAAAGAAAGGTATTGAGGCTCTTGTTAAGGCCCTGGGTGATCCTTCCAGAGATGTTCAGGAAAATGCTATGCACTCACTTATCCAGATAGGAGAGCCTGCTTTACAGGCTTTAATTGAGGGGCTAAGCCAGATAAAAAATACAAATCCGGAAGCACAGGCCAATATGGCGAGAACTCTGGGATGGATAAAGCATGTAGCCCCTATGGAAGTTCTTATTAAAGCTCTCAGACATGAGAGTGAGTGGGTCAGGTGGAACGCTGCCTTTGCTCTGGGTAAAATAGGTGATAAATCTGCTATAGAATCTCTTAAAAAAGCCAGAGATAAAGAGGTATATCCCTGGGTAAAGGAATATATGTTAAGTGTGCTTGTAGAACTGGATAAGAAAAAATAATCCTGAAAGGTGATGTAAATGGCTGAGAAGTTTAAAAGCA
Source organism: Bacillota bacterium (assembly GCA_022704525.1). GTDB lineage: Bacteria > Vulcanimicrobiota > SpSt-956 > SpSt-956 > JAKJGF01 > JAKJGF01. The sequence goes on from JAKJGF010000377.1 coordinate 1,702, forward strand.
TAAAACATTCAAAAGATAATTCTGAAATGATTTTAATTCCCCAGGGAGAATTCCTTATGGGAACTGATGAAGATGATATTGACGGAGAGATCAGAGAAAAACCCAAGAGAAAAATATTTCTTAATGATTATTATATAGATAAGTACCCCGTAACTACAGGTCAGTATATAGAGTTTGTAAAAGCAACGAATTATCAAGTTAAAGGAGATTTTAAGAAAGTAATAGAGAAAAGTGTTATGTATGATCAAAAGCTGGATCATCCTGCTACATGTTTTACCTGGGAAGATGCCAAGGCCTATTGTGACTGGGCGCAAAAAAGGCTTCCCACTGAAGCTGAATGGGAAAAAGCTGCCCGTGGGACAGATGGAAGAGTATTTCCCTGGGGAAATAAATGGGATAAGAATTTCTGTGATAATCCTTTTATGGATAAAAAAGATCAGGTCAGGAAAAAGCAAAATTTTGATGGAACTCTTCCTGTAGGACGTTTCCCTGAAGGAGCAAGTTTTTACGGTGTAATGGATATGCTTGGATCTGTTGAAGAATGGTGTTATGACTGGTATGATTTTTATTATTATCGTTATGGCCATACAAGAAACCCCCAGGGCCCAGCATCTGGCAGATATAGAGTTGTTCGGGGTGCATCTCGTGTCAGTAAAGACCTGAATTCATTTCGATGTGGCAGAAGAAGTTTCTGTGCACCTGATGTGGGTTATATAAGTACTATAGGATTCAGATGCTGTAAGAATCGTGATGGGTAAAGAATAAAGGGTGATATATATATGAACTTGAAATTAAAAATATTAATCCTGTTCTTGATTCTTTTAAC
>JAKJGF010000154.1 GCA_022704525.1 Bacillota bacterium
CTTAAGGGCATTTATAAGACCTGCCACAACAACTGCCGCAGTTCCCTGCTGATCATCATGCCAGACAGGTATATCCATTTCTTTTCTGAGTCTTTCCAGTATTTCAAAACACTTGGGTTTTGCAATATCTTCCAGGTTTATGCCACCAAAACATGGTTGAAGCAGTTTTACTGTCCTTATAATCTCTTCTGGGTCCTTTGTATCAAGACAGATTGGAAAAGCATCCACACCTCCCAGATATTTAAATAAAAGAGCTTTGCCTTCCATAACAGGTATTGCTGCTTCCGGCCCTATGTCACCAAGGCCGAGAACCCTTGTCCCATCTGATACTACTGCTACCATATTTGCCTTGTTTGTATGAAGGAAAACCTTTGATTTATCTGCTTTAATATCAAGACATGGCTTTGCTACACCGGGAGTATACCAGATGGCAAAATCATTAAAATCTCGTACGACACATTTGGGGATAATACCTATTTTCCCTCTGTAAAAAGGATGCAATTTCATAGCATCTTTACCGGGTTTTTCTGCTTTTTTAAGTAATTCTTCTTTTGTTAGTTTTTGCATAATTTACACCTGCTTTTTTTAAATTTTTATTTTTGAATATTCTCTAGTGTTACAAGTAATCCTTTTAATTGAATTAATTTTTATATGGTTGAGAAGTGAAAAGATTACATAGATTACTATATATTTATGATAAATTAATCTCACGTTTCACGTCTCACGCATTACACATCACGTATCACGTTCCTCAAGCCACTTCAAAAACTCCACAATTTTCTCTCTGAATAGTACTTCTTTTATTTCCGTCTTTTCTTTTCCTTCCAGTCCTTCAATACATACAGTAGGAATTTTTAATCTGACTCCAGGATATATTCCGATCTTTCTTCCTACTCTTTCTTCTTCTATATCGAATCCAGCTTCTGTAAGAATTAAGGAGAGTTGTGATGTAAATTCGTCACTGGTATTTATATGAAATGGTTTGATTTCTTCTGCATCTTTCGTGAGAATACCTTTTTTAACAAGAGAATTTTTTAAATCTTCTGTACTTTCAGGAACTTCAAAAAATCTAATTTTCTCTTTTGTATGATCTGTGAGAATGCCTTTTAGAGGAGTATCTCCTGCTATATTTAACATAAGATTTTCTATTTCTTTTTCTTTAAAGTTGGATAATTCTTTTATTCCTGAGATTATGGCTTTTGTCTTACTTTTATTTCCTGTTAATTCCAGTATTTTTCCCTGGCCTATATGATTTACGAGATAGTTTCCTATGGTTATAGAAGATAAAACTGTTTTATCAGGATTATCTACATCGTTATAAAGCTTTTCTTCTATATATTCTTCCAGTGGTGTTCCTTTTTCAAGAAATACAGGAGTATGGCAGATTATTTTTCCATAATATTTTCCTTTTAATAATTCTCTGAGATATAAGTGACATATTATATCTTTATGGAAAATTGTTTCAGAGTCTGTCAATAGACCCTCTTTGAGTTTTTCCATAAAATAAAATGACCCCATAAGAGGTGCTATATCATCATTATCTGCACCGAGGAATGTAAATATATAATTAACACTTTTATCTTTAATATTTATAAGTTCTTCAAGAAGTTTTATCATAAAGGCAAGAGTTTTTGCTGTCTCAGGATAGTTATTCCCAAAGTGTGTCTCAGGATTATCATAACTTGTGGATATTAATATAGTTTTCTCTGTTTTTTTTCTTTGAGCCGGCAGAAAAACCATGTAGTTTATATGACCATTTATCAGTAGATGGCCTTTTTTGAGGCTTTCTTCAGGCATTTCCATTAATAAGAGATTTATCTTATATTTTTTTTCTATATCTTTCAGGCATTTTTCTAAAAAAAGCTGACCGAATTTATTAAAATTTTGTTCCAGAAGTTCTCCTGAATATTCAATTATTTCCTCTAGGGTATAGAATTCATCCATAAGATGAAGATTTTCTTTTATTTTACATGCAGTATTAAGATATAAAGAGGTTAATCTTTTAAAGTAAGGATGGTTTCTTATATCATTTTTTAATTTATATTTTACGTAAAGTTCCGGTATAAGGGTATAAACATGTCTTGAATAATCTACCCAGTCCATGCCTTTTGTTTTTAATTTGTATTCTTCCATTGCTTCTTCTGGTAAATCTTCCCAGAGCAAATCTCTGTAACATTTTTCATGGGGATCACAGATAAGCATCCAGAGACTTTCTCTGATTTCAGTTCCTTTTAGTCTTTCAGGATGAATAAGACATCCTATGATAGTTTTGTCCTCATCTACATAACCTGCAAGGGAACAGTTATTTCTGAAAAAATCTTTTGAATAAGTTCTGTCCTGTCCTTCCCTTTTAAATATATAGTCTTCTATTTCTGCATAACTTATAAGGGTTCTTTTACCGAAATATTCTTTAAAAGTCTTTGTATTTTCTTCTACATAATGTTTAAGGAGATTTTTATCTTCTTTACAATCCATACAACACCCGACACAACTTCTTCCTTTAAAGTGGCATAGTGTTACCTTTGATGGTAAGTTCTCTATTTTCAGGTTTTCAAGATTCTGGAGGTTCTTTCTGTAAATTTCCCTGACATAATCTGCTCCGTAAAGGATGGAACCCGTGATAGCAGCCATAAGTTCTTTTAAAATCAATCGGGGATATACAATTCTCATACCGAAACTATCCCAGCGAAGTTTTGTATAGATTTCAATACATTCACCTGTTATAGTATGTTTTTTACCTGTAAAAGGAAAATCTTCATAATAATCATAAAGATTCCTGGAGGAATAACATTTATAAAAAGTCTTTTTATAAAGTGTTTGCAGAAAGGGCAACATTGATTTCTCCAGTGGTAAATTGTATTTTCTTACAAGTTTATAAAGTTCAGTGCATAATTCCGGACAGGAGTCGGTAATATAATAATTCAGACCTTTTGAATTAGTATTTTGAAGGGTTATTATTAGGTCTATTCTTGTTTGGTCAATTATATTCATTAATGCTCTGATATCAGGGTCATCTTTATATTTTATATTTTTATAATTCAGAGGGAAATTATGATCAGTATTTGAACTGCAGTTCTGGATTATATACCATGTATATCCTTCATCTTCTATAAGTTTTTTGTTCGATAAAAGTTCACTGTATAAGTAATTCAATATGAATGTTCCTACCGGATCCTGTGGTTTTGAAATTAAGAGGGCCTTAAGAGGGCCTTTACCTGCTTTGAAACAATATACTGGCTCTCCGGAAAGGGAAAGTCCTATTTGTTTAAACTCTGCTATATCTGTATATTTCTCACTCATCTCAATAAAACTTTTCTTTATATCAGCAGGTGTTTTGAGATGTTTTGAATCTAATAATTTATTTAACAGGTGAGAGTAATCTCTGAATATTTCTAAGGGAATTCACTCCTTATTGGTGAGATGTGAGAAGTGAGAAGTGAAACGATAGTGTAATAGTACTTAACTACGTGTACCATTCTTTTTATTTTTTACTTCTTCTCACTCCTCACTTTTTTACGAATTAAACGTATAATAATGAAATTGAAGAGAATTATAAATCTGTTGAACCCATAAGGGCCAGTCATGAGGGCCATCATCTATGGCAAATTCACAATAAAAACCAAGCTTTTGCAAAAAGTTTGCAAAATTGCGGTTTCCTGCTATAGCTTCCGGTTCTGCAGTGCCCACACCTATTCTAAAACGCATCCCCAGCTCTCTTAAATAGTCCTGTTTGTGGAGAATAAGTTCATAGGTTTCTTCTCCAAATCCTCCACTCAGACAACTTATAGAAGAATAGAGTTCAGGGAAATTAATAGCCATTCTGATTGCCCATCCTGCCCCCAGGGAAAGTCCTTCAATACCACGGTGATTTCTTGAACGTATTACCCTGTATTCATATTCTATATGTCCCAGAAGATCTCTCCCGAGATAAGCAGCAAAGGCATCTCTCATTCCGGGATCCAGAGCAGCATTATCCTTATCAGGCATAACAATTATCATCTCTCCGATTCTTCCGCTGTAAATGAGATCGTCCATATGTTCATGGACTCGTCCTTTTTCACACCATGTTTTTTCATAATCCATTAAGCCAGGAAGCAGGTAAACTGTGGAATACCATTTAGTATTAGCATAGGAATAACTGGGTGGAAGATAAATACAATATCTCATATCTTTCCCTAAACTCGGACAGTAAAAAGATTGATGAAGAACATAAGATTCAGACATTTTCTATACTCCTTTCTTACTTAGAAGAATTTTATCTGCTCATTGTAACAAAATAGTATAAATTATGTCAACACCGTTACTTGGTATGTCAACAGGTAAGTTAGTATCCATCTCACAAGCCTTTCCCTGTCCGGTCTCTTACGCAAAATCTATGATCCTGTTACAATGAAATCTGTTATTACAGAATATACAGTTTTGCATTTATTTAAGTTATAACTTTCTCCTTTGACGGCATATCTTTTGCTCCAGAGATCGACCAGGGACAGGTGTATATATGTTTGAAGTTTTTTGGATACTTTTAATGAATTTCCTTTCATAACAAATTTTTAAAAGAAAAGGATTTATTATATATATTATAGAATTTAGTGAAATTATATTGATTCTCTTTATTTTACTTATAATAATAATTTTTTATTCGTGAATCGTGCATCAAGGAACAATATGTTACTGTTCACTGTTCGCTATTTACTGATTACTCAAGGAGAGTGATGTATAATGGATGAAACCACACAAATACCAGGAATTATTCATATAATTGAAGATAACTATGTTATGCTTAAAATCTGGCAGACTGAACTTGAAAGAGCTGGATATAAAGTTATAGTATCTAATAATAGTCGTCTGGGACTTTCAAAGGCAAAAGAGAAACTGCCCTCTCTTATAATAATTGATTCTGTCCTTCCAGATCTGGACGGATTTGATGTGTGTAGAATGTTGAAATCAGATTCAAAAACTTCCAGTATTCCCATAATATTTATGTCTAATTTTGATAATGCCGATGACCATCAGGCTGCTCTGGATATAGGTGCCAATGCCTATATGATTAAATATAACACTATGCCTGAAAGACTTCTGGAGGTAGTAAAATATTTGATAAAAGAAGGTTATGTGCCTCCCGTAAGATCTACTTCTAAAAAGGCGGCAGAGATTGAGCAAAAAAAAGGAGAATGGCTTGTAAGAGCCGGTATTATAAATCCCAATCAGCTCAGAGAAGCTATGAAAAAAGTTGGCCTTACTGGTATAACCCTGCCTCAGGCTCTTGTTGAAACAAATGCTGTTTCAGGTACCCTGAAAGACCAGGTTATGGAGTTTTTCTACGGTGCTGATTATGTAGATCTTTCTCAGTATCTGCTGGATAAAGATGCTATAAGCCTTGTTTCAGCAGATTTTGCAAGACATTTTTCTGTTATTCCCATGAGACTTGAAGACGATAAGTTAGTGGTAGCTCTTTCAGATCCTATGGATGTAGAGATAGAGGAAGATTTGAGGACCCGCCTTAAGAGGCCCATAAAAATGGTATATGCTCCTGCCGAAGATATTCAGAAAGCAATTGCCATATATTATGGCAGTTCTCTTCCTATGGAAGAAGTTATGGCTGAAATAGAAAGAGATAGAGCTGCAGGTAAGCTGGCAACAGAAGAAGAGGATATAATGGTGGGGACATGTCCTGTTGCCAAGTTGTTAGAGACTTTAATGCATCAGGCTATAGCTATGAGAAGCAGTGACATCCATTTTGAACCGAGAGAAGTGGGTCTCATAGTACGTTTCAGGATTGATGGTGTTCTTCATGATATACAGATTATTCCAAAGGAAGTTATTGCTCCGGTTATTTCCAGATTAAAGATTATTTCAAATTTAGATATAACTGAAAGAAGGAGACCTCAGGACGGCAGAATAGAAATGACAGTGGGAACCAAAAAGATTGATTTTAGAGTCTCTACAGTACCTGTTGCTCTTGGTGAAAAGATAGTCCTTAGAATCCTTGATAAATCAATAGCGTTATATGGCATAGCAGAACTTGGCCTCAGAGCTGTAGATGAGAAAAAATTTCTTTCTATGCTTAATCAGCCTGATGGTATGATACTGGTTACAGGACCTACGGGAAGTGGCAAAACCACCACCCTTTATGCTGCGTTGAATTACCTTAAATCTTCTGAGACAAATATTATAAGTCTTGAAGATCCTGTAGAATTTACAATAGACGGCATAAATCAGATACCGATTAATCCCAAGGTAAATCTTACTTTTGCCACTGCTTTGAGGTCAGTCTTAAGACAGGATCCTGATATAATAATGTTAGGTGAAATAAGGGATTTAGAAACTGCTGAACTGGCTATTCAGGCAGCACTTACAGGACATCTCGTACTTGGCACATTACATACCCGTAATGCTCCCGGTGCTGTTGTAAGGCTTGTAGAGATGGGTATTCCACCATATCTTGTGGCATCAACTCTCATAGGGACAATAGCACAGAGACTGGTTAGAAAAGTCTGTGATAACTGTGCTGAAATATATAAAATATCTCCTGATGCAGATATACCTGTAGATGTGCGGGCAGAACTTATGGGCATTGATCTTATCAAAGGTACAGGATGTGATTTCTGCCGTCTGATGGGCTATCACGGAAGAACCGGTGTTTTTGAATTTATGCCTATAAGTGATAATATAAGGAAAATGATAATAGCCCAGGCTGATATGTTAGCACTTACTGAAGCAGCCCGGAAGGAAGGTATGCTCACATTAAGAGAAGATGCCCTCAGAATTGTTAAAGAAGGGATTACTACCTGGGAAGAAATGGTAAGCGTTATATGACTTCTATTTAGTTTAGAATAGAGAAAAAGAGATTCCGGGAAAAATGCAATATGGTCCGGTTAATTTGTGGAATGTAAGAGGGTTCAGTGCGTGAAAGAGACTGAAATACATGAACCTATATGTGTTCTCCCCAGAGGAGGAGTTATAGCACGGACATCTGCCGGTTTTATACAGGTAGGAGCTACACCTGAAACGATTAAAGATACTATGCTAAGGGAATCAGATGTGCCACAGATATATCTCTTGCCGGAAAGATTATTTTCTTTCGAAAATGGTATTAGCGTGGCTGACTTTGAATTCCCTATTTATTATAATTTTTATCTTAAAAATAGAAAAACCTTTATCTTAGGTACTGAAGAAGATTTAAAAAAAGTAAGTACAGTTATAAGAGAATCCCTTTATGGGCCTTCCAGGATACATCTGGAGATGGATTATATTAAAAAAACCAGAGCTTTCCCCAGGTTAAAGAAAGAGATGATGTATTTTAAGTTTGAACCAAAACTTGGTAGAAATGTTATAATGGATGATATTGTAAGCTTTATTCCTCTGAATAGAGGGGAATTTTTTAATTTTAATGGGCTTCATATTATAAATCTCGAAAAGGAGAATTTTTTAGTAAAAGATGGAGACAGGGAAATATTTCTGCCTAAATCTTTCAGGTTTCCAACAACAAAATTCAGTTCTGCCCTGTCTTCTTCATGTTATTCCCCTCCTGTTTTCGGGATAACTGTTATAGGTTCAAGCCATGGTTTTGATCCTTATGAAAAGACTACCGGTTTCATTATATGGATAAATCGCAAAGGAATTCTTGTAGATCCACCTGTGAATACCACCCGGTGGCTTAAAGAAAATAGAATAAATACAAAATTAATATGTGATTTGATCCTTACACACTGTCATGGTGATCATGACGCAGGAACATTACAGAAGATTTTGGAAGAAAGACGACTTAAACTTCATACAACCAGAACTATTAAAGATAGTTTTATAAAGAAATATTCTATGTTAACAGGAATTCCTCCTGAATTTCTTGAGAAAATGTTTGATTTTAAGCAGGTAATTATTGATAAACCCCATAAAATACTTAATTCTGAATTTATTTTTAAATATTCTTTTCACAGTATACCTACAATCTGGTTTCAAAATTTCTTTCGTGATAAAAGCTTTGTTTATAGTGCAGATATGTTTAATTACCCTCCTGCCATGGAAGAAATCCAAAAGAAGAAGATTATGACTAAAGAAAGGGCAGAAGAATTTCTTAAGTTTCCCTGGCACCATTCCCTTATATTGCATGAGGCAGGAATTCCTCCCATTCATACACCAATAAAATTTTTAGAAGAACTTGATAACAGTATAAAAGAAAGGCTTTATCTGATTCATATAAGCATTAAGAGTGTACCTGAAGGGAAGGGCTTAAAATTAGCCAGGAGTGGTATCGAAAATACTATAAGTTGTCTTGTGTCTGACCTTACCCGGAATTTACTGGAAGAAAAAATGGATATAATTTCCAATACAGAGATCTTTAGGAATCTTGAATTTGAAGAAGTTATACCTCTTATAGAAAAATCCTGGTATGAAGAGTTTAAATCGGGAGAACTTGTTGTAAAATGCGGAGAAGAAGGAGAAAAATTTTATATTATCCATTCAGGTGAAGCCAGCATTGTTATGGATGGAAAAGAGGTTAACACATACAGTACATATGATTATTTCGGAGAAACTTCCATAATATTTAATATACCCAGAACTGCTACAATCTATGCTAAAACTTATTTAAAGGTTCTTGTGATAAATAAAATTGATTTTTTATATCTGATGAAGCATACCGGAATTCTGTATAAAGCAAAAAATCTTTCTATAATAAGAGCTCTCGATTCCTGGGAGCTTTTCAGTGAAACTTTTATTTTTAGATGCTTTTCTCCTACACAAAAAACAGAACTTCAGGCAATAATGGATTACCGGATTATTAAAAAAAACACTCCCTTTATTAAAAAAGGTGAGAAAGCTATAAATGCATATTTAATAAAATCTGGCAAGGTAAAAATCACTGGCCAGAGTTTTACCTGTGAGGCTAAAAGAAGTGATTTTATAGCAAATATATCTTTCTTGCGACGGTATCCATTTTATAATTTTGATGCCCTTGCATTAGATGATGTTGAAGTATTCACCCTGAATATGAAAAAATTTAAGCCTTTCCTTGAGAAAAACCCTGGTATTAAGGTTAAATTGATAAAGTTAAATCCCTTGAATAATATATGAATAAATTCACTTATTTTGATAAATTGGAAAAATTACACAGTTCTCTGGATGAATATCTTCTGCCCCTTTATAAAGACTGCGGAGATTGTATAAACTGCTGTGTGGATATCAGAGATGCTTATCTCTTTGTTCCTATATATGTAGATTATATAAATTATAATTTTGCCGATCTGTATCCTTCTATAAGCTGGGAAGAAGGACTTTCCTTAACCCTCTGTCCTTATTTAGATGTAAGGGAAAAAAAATGCGGTATTTATAAAGCAAGGCCTCTGAGTTGCCGCCTTTATCCTATGATGCTTGAAAGAGGCGAAAATTCTATGTATTACGGATGTATATTTTATAATCTCTATGAAATAGACAATTCAGATATAGAAAGCCTGGTTTCTTATGAGGATAAAAGGCACATAGATTGTATAACCAGAGAGATTTCGAAATTAAATATAACCTATCTTCAGGAATTCAGTTCTGAAAGACTGGAGAAATATAAAAAAGTTTTTTCTCGGAGTATACCAGCAGAAGATGTTTTAACTCTTGCCATCAAGTCTTATAAAAAAGCTCTTACCATAGACCCTTCTGAGAATTCTATCCGCTTCCAGCTTGCCAGTATCTATAAAGAAAGAGGTGAATATGAACTTTCTCTTTCTGAGGTGGAGAAGATACTGAACTTTGATAAGACAGAGGCCAGAGCAAAAATACTAAGGGCTAAAATATATTCTAAATTAGATAGATTGCCTGAAGCCATAGAGGAGTTAAAACAGGTTATAGGTACATATCCTTATATTAACCATGTATATTATCTACTGGGAATGCTTTATCTTCTGGATAGAAAGTATAGTGAAGCCAGAGATATGTTTATGGTTTTATTGAAGTTTAATCCTCTTGCCAGATACAGATATAAGGATCTGATAAGATTTATGACAATGTGTGACTCAGGTTTATAGACAAAAAAGGAGAGGTAAAAAGACCTCTCCCTTTTTTTATCTATTCTGTTATTCTTCAGGAAAATAAATTCTTGCTTCTTTAGCAGGTAGATTTACATGAATTTTACCATTCTTAACAGTCACCTTTTCTCCTGTAAGTCTGTCTATAAGTTTTGTACCATCTTTAATAAGCTGATTTTCAGGTCTTAAAGGTATATCTCTTTCCTGTGTACCATGGGCATTGTTTAAAACCACTATGGCTTCTTCCAGGGGATGATTTCTTCCGTAGGCATAAATCTGATCATCAACCCACATTTCCTGGAAATCTCCATGTTTGAGGGCTTCCGAATTATTCCTTGTGGCACTCAGGGTTTTGAAGTGGGCCAACATATCGGGATCTTTACCCCATTCCATATCTTTTCTGCTTGTAGCAGGCCATCCGACATTTTCCTGTCCCGGAGCCGGAGTGGCATCCATTCCCACTTCTGTTCCATAATAAATAGTAGGTATACGATTTACTGTATAGAGGAAGTCAAGGGCAAGTTTAAGTTTTCTCTTATCTCCGCCGGAAGCGCTTAAGAATCTCTCAGTATCATGATTATCTATAAAACCTCCCATAAGTTCGGGAGACTGATATTTTTTATTACCTTCATCCACTATAGCAGCAAGTTTTCTCATACTTCCGTCATGGGCAAGGACTTCATGGGCTATGAATTTTTCAGGATAGGCAAAAAGGCCATCCATATCGTCTCTCTGATACTGGTTTACTTTATCTACACTTCCGTCAAAACATTCTCCTATAAGATAGAAATCAGGTTTTCCTTTTTCTGCCGCATATTGATGTATTTCCTGATTAAACTTTGCCCAGAAGGGGAAATGTATATTTTTTACTGCATCCAGCCGGAAACCGTCAATACCTTTATCTATCCAGAATTTTGCCACATCCATAAGATACTTATATACTTCAGGGTTTTCCTGAGCAAGATCGGGAAGACCGAAAATGCTTCCGTTTTCTGCTTCATAGGGATCATCCCAGTTTTGAACATCTCCTATATTATGGAACCAGTCTTTTTTTGTGGGATCCTTACGAAAAGGATGATCCCACGCTATATGGTTAAGAGGTATATCAAGAAGAACATTTATACCCTTTTCATGAGATTTAGTAACCATTTCTTCAAATTTAGCCATATCACCCTGATGAGGATCTACTTTAAAGAAATCAATAGGCCAGTAATAGTGATAGCCTGTATTGTTTTCCTGGACAAACCATTTTTGATTTTCCATAGTAGGAGAAATCCATATAGAGTCCATGCCAAGCTCTTTTATATAATCGAGTTTATCTATAATACCCTGAAGATCTCCTCCGTGGAATTTACCCAGATCTCCTTTATCTACATCCATATTATTTGTGGGATCTCCATCATTGAATCTGTCGGTAAGAAGGAAATATATTCCTTTCCCTCCCCAGTCTTCAATCTTATCAGGATTGGCGTAGGGATTTGTATTCAGCTGTCTCGCCATAGTTCCATCCTTTGTCCATGGTTTTTCAGGAGCTCTATCAATAGTGTCTAGAGGTTGCTTTACAAAATCTTTTGCTGTAAAGACCTGGAGATTTATTCCCTTAAGATCTTCCCAACCTCTTTCTCTAAGAGCTTCTTTATCAATGGAAAACTCAAGGATGTTTCTTGAAGAATCATATTTAAGATCCTTTAGTATTCTATTTTTATCGAGAGTACCTTTTTCATGATCATAGACATTATAATTCTTACTATCATAGGCAGCTACAGCAAGTTGCCAGGGTTTTTCGGTTTTC
>JAKJGF010000155.1 GCA_022704525.1 Bacillota bacterium
TTTTTGATGCTATTTCGGCATTTTCGGCACGATTCTGTCAAACTCAAGAAAATATTATAATTACCATTATCCCCATAACTTTTTTACTTCTCTACTTAAATATTTTATTCCTTCTTTGAATATTAGATAAGGAAAAAGGATTTTTAATTTTCTCAAAGAAATTTAAACGTGATATGTGAAGTGTGAGACGTAAGAAGTGAAGGGTAAAGAGTGAAAAGAGTTGAATACTCATCACGCATTACTTATTACGCCTCACCGATTACCGAGCACGATTGTTACCAGGAGGGACTTCTAATTGCATAGTATTCTAAAAACAATTATTCTCTGTTTATTTCTGATACTTTTTCTACCATCTTTAACTTCAGGTAAAGAAGCTTCTAATATAACTTATGATAAAAAAAAAGTTAGAGATCGGTATGTTGATCTGGTTTATATAAATCTTAACAGTCCGAAAATAAAAGTAACCCCTGCCCTGACAGCGGGTTTTTCAGATGCTAAAAAAAAATATCCTCTTCAGAGTTTTACAAAGTTCGTAGAATATTACAAACCTACAGCAGCAATTAATGGCACCTATTTTGACACACATACACATAAGCCTGTTGGTACAATTGTTATAGAAAGAGAACTTGTGAATAATGGCAGTACAGGGATAGCAGTCTGTATAGATAAAGATAATCAGGTAACATTCCATCATTTAAGCGGAAAACTTGGAAGTAATATTGACTGGTCTCCTTTTGAGTCAGTTATATGTTCCGGCCCATCCCTCATTACAGAAGGCGAAGTAGAGCTTAATCCCCGGGGTGAAGGTTTTAAAGATCCTGCTGTATATAATTCTAACAGAAGGAGTGCTATAGGGTTAACTCCATATAATAAGCTTTTATTTGTAACAGTAAAAAGTAAGGTCACCCTGAAAAAGCTATCTTTCATAATGAAAGATCTGGGATGTATTTATGCTGTAAATTTAGATGGAGGGACAAGTTCAGCTCTTTATTACAGGGGAACACATATAACAAAAACTTCCAGAAAGATGTCAAATGTTATACTCGTTTATGAGGATAGAAATAAAATTAAAGTTAAGGGATTTAAGTGAGCAGTGAGATGTTTTATGGCATAGAGGCGAACCCCTGTGTTCGTCCCTACGTCAAATCATCACCCATCACATTGACAGAAAGGGGCATAAAATGAATAAAGAAAAACTGAATATAGCTGTCCTTATGGGAGGCAGAACAGCAGAACATGAAATTTCTCTTGAATCCGGGAAAGAAGTTTTAGAAGCTCTGGATAAAAATAAATACAGGGTAAAGCCAATGAAAATTAAAAAAACTGGCGAATGGATTATTCCGCAGGGTTATATAGATACCTGTAAAGAAGGCATAGTAAGTCTTATTGATGATAACGGTACATCTTACAAAATGAAAGTTTCAGACGATAACTGGCCTGTTCTGTCTGACGGGAATATAGAAAAACTTAAAAAAAGTTCTGAAGATAAAGTAGATGTGGTATTTATAGTACTTCATGGACCCTTTGGAGAAGATGGTACAGTTCAGGGATTACTTGAATTAATGGATATACCCTATACAGGATCAAATGTCCTGTGCAGTGCACTTGCTATGAACAAAGCAAAATGTAAGGAAATTTATATATATAATAATATAAAGGTTCCTGATTTTATAGTATGTTATTACCAGGACTGGCATAGAGATTCTGATAAAATAATTAAAATTGTTGAAGATAAAATAAATTATCCCTGTGTTATTAAACCATCGAGCATGGGTTCAAGTGTGGGAACATATATTGTTAAAGAAAGAAATAATCTAAAAGACAAAATATCGAGAGCCCTGGAATATGATAATACAATTCTGATTGAAGAATATATTAAAGGTACAGAGATAACCTGTGCAGTCCTTGGATCTCTTCACGGAGAAGAACCAGAGGCTCTTCCCCTGACAGAAATAATACCTCCTGAACATGTTGAGTTTTTTGATTATAATGTAAAATATGATGGTTCTACAAGAGAAATTACCCCTGCCAGGATATCACAGAAATTAACTTTAAAAGCCCAGGAGATTGGAGTATATGTTCATAAAATTCTAACCTGTAGTGGTATGTCCAGGACAGATATGATAATCCGGGAGGAGGACATATATGTTCTTGAGACAAATACTATACCCGGTATGACAAAAAATTCTTTATATCCCCAGGCTGCCATTGCAGCAGGTATGACTTTTTCTGAATTACTGGATCGACTTATCGAACTTGCTCTGGATGTTCATAAACATAAAAAAATCAAGGTGGAACGGAAGTAATGTATATCCTCTTATTAATTATCTTTATTTTCTTAATTTTATACCTGACTTTTGAGTTTTTATGTAAAAGTATGGGAGATTGTAATCTTACCTTAAATGTTCATGAAATACAGGAAAAAACTTTAAAAACATCTAAAGAAGCTATATTATTAAACTTTAAAATACCTTTTGACAATACAGGGAAACAGCAGGCAATAATCCTGGATGGGGTTTTTAGATTGCAACCTGAAGGAGATAAATATGATAAATTTGATATATCTTCTCGTCTTTTAAATCCTGAATTTCCAGTTTATCATGACAATTACTGGGAAGCTTTTCTTCTTAAACCAGGTGAAAAATTATGGCTTAAAGGGAAAATTAAGGTGGATTTTAAGGATAAAACTGCCCTGAACCCTCAGGATCTGCCGGAAGTTATGTATTTCGATCTTTCTTATAAATACTATGGGAGAAATCCTATTAAATATGAAAAGAAGGAAATAATACTCAAAACTAAGGAATTTGATATAATAAGCAATGATGTAAATACTTCCTCCCAGGAAACTGTTATAAAGCCAGAAAGAAAACCCCTTGATGAATCTATAAAGACAATACCTGTAAAGACGCATATACTCCGAGAAAGTGATGATCTTATGGAAGTTTTAAAAAAATATGTAATACCTCTGTCCTCACCGGGAGATATACTGGCTATAGCTGAAAGTGTAGTGGCAATACTACAGGGCAGAGCCCTGTATATTGAAGACATAAAACCCTGTTACATTGCTACAAGGATAAACAGATTCTTCCAACAGGATGCCAGTCTCTCCTCTCCCTACAGTTTGCAGATGGCAATAAAGGAAGCAGGAACAATCAGAATAATTCTGGCTTTCCTCATAGGAATTCTGGGAAAATTAACTGGTCGAAAGGGAGATTTTTACAGGATTGCCGGACGTGCTGCTACCACTATAGACGATCCACCTGGAACCATGCCACCCTTTGATAAATCAGTAGTTTTAGGCCCAAAGGCTCCTCAAAAACTGGTAGAGGAAATAAAATTAAAAACAAATCTTGATGCTACTATAGTAGATGCCAATGACCTGGGTAAAGTAGATGTTCTGGCTTCAACACTGAAGAATAATGAACTTATTGTGAGAGCACTTACTCATAACCCCCAGGGTAATGCAGATGAGCAAACTCCTATAGTTCTTATAAGACAGATAAAATGAATATAATAATAGATGGAGATTCTTTCCCATTTAAAGATGAAATCCTTAAAATAGCGAAGGAATTCCAGGTTCAGGTTATTATGGTATTAAGTGTGTCCCATTACAGTAAGGAGATAAATAAAGAGTTAGAAATAATACTGGTAGATAATTATAAAGAAGCTGCAGATATGAAGATATTCAATATAACCTCTCCAGAAGACATTGTTATTACTGGAGATTTTGGGCTTGCTGCCCTTTTATTAACAAAAAATACTACAGTCATATCTCCCAGAGGCATGGTTTTTAACACCGGAGATATAGATTATCTTCTCGCTATACGGCATAAAGAGGCAAAATTAAGGAGAGGTGGGAAAAAAACCAGAGGACCTGATAAATTATCTTCTGAAGACAGAGAAAGGTTCTCTTCGGTAATTTTTAAGTTATTGAAGAAAAAATAAAGTTGATCTTTATTTTTTCTTAAAAATTTGTTAGACTAAGTATAGATAAAAGAGTTATATATTTCCTGCTATCTTAGGAGGGCTGTTGATGGCTAAAAAAGGATGGACAAAAAGATTAAAAGCTCTTTTTGGAAAAGGTTCAGAAGATGCTGTTTTGAGCCATGAAGATGAAACAAAGAAAAAAGGCGAAATATGGGAAAAAGAAGGAGATGGCGATGTAGTATGGGCTTACTTTTCTGTTCATGATGAAGAAGAAAAAGACCTGGCAGAAACAAAAGAAGAAATAATCCAGGAAGAATTAGTAATGGATGATATACTTGTAGAAGAAGGTCTCAATGAATTTAAAAAGAAAGAAATTTTCCCACAGGTATTCGACGAAGAAGAGGTTGAAAAAGAAGAAGAAACTCCTTCATTAGAAGAAGGTTATCTAGATGATGAAATAATCTATACAGGAGCTAAAGATCTATCGGAGAAAGCTAAAGTTACTCAGGAAAAAATCGTAAAAGACACTGATATGGAGGAAGAAAAACTCCTTAAGAATCTATTCCCCTCGGAGGAATTTACTGATACTCTTAAAAGAGCTTATATAAAATATATAAAACACAAATATCCCTTCAGAGATTTTTCTTATCTTGATAAACACATATATAAAGAAGATCCAGAAGAAGATATACATGATAAAGAAGAAGATTATTCTCTACCTGTCAGTCCTTATGAGAGAGCCTTTATAGAAATGCAGCAAAAAATAGATGGGAGCCCTTATGATACAGTAGTAAGTGATGAAGTAAGTCCGGGTGTAAGTGGTGTCTTGTCCCAGGAGGATTACTATCTTGATAACAGTATATCAACTACTGATTTCTTTGGCACTAAAAAAGATGATAATAAAGTTGAAACAGTTACATCTAAAGAAGTAAATGATAAAGATACAAATACATGGGTAGAAAGTAAATATGGAGATTTCTTTTCTGATACTGAATCTTTTTCTGTTGATACAGTTATCCTGAATGAAAAAGGAGATGTCTCAGGAGAAGAGGTTGATAAAAAAACGATGAAGCAGCGTTACGCAGATATTGCCCAGTCAGTGAACCAGGGAAAAACATCAACTGAAGAAACCGCTCTGATTACTCCTGTGACTACAAAAGATGCTGAAATAGAACTTTCCCAGGAGGAAGAAAAAACAAATCCTGATGAAATGCTGGAAAAAGCTAATAAAGAGCTGGAATTGGGATGGAAAGATAAAGGTATAACTCTTCTTAAGAAAGCAGCCTATTTATATAAAAGGAACAGGGAATTAGAAAAAGCTTTTCCTCTTTATGAAAGACTTCACAATTTTGACCCTACTAATATTAATTTTATATATTCCTTAGGCTTTATATGCAAAGAGCTAGGAAGACTCGATGAGGCAAAAATTCATTTCAGAAATGTATTGAAAATAGAACTTACACATAAAGAAACACTTTTCCAGCTTGGTTTAATAAGTTTCGAAGAAGGTTCGTTAGATACTGCATTAATTGCTATCAAAAAGGTTATAAGTTTAGATCCCTCTTACGGTGATGCTTATAAAAAGCTAGGTAAGATCCTGGAGAAAAAAGGTGATACCGGGGAAGCCATAAATAATTATTTTAAAGGTGCAACATATTTCATTGATAAAGAAGAAAAAGCTATAGCCATAGATTTACTCAAAAGAATTCTCCAACTTGAACCTGATAATGAAGAAGCTTTGAACAAATTAACTCTTACAGGCTTCGATCATGACAGGGAAATGGAAACTCATATACTGGAATCTTCTGAGAAAGATATTTCCGATACTTCAAAAGCCTCGGTAAATCTAATTGTTCAGGTATCAGAATTTGCTGAAAACACTGATTCTACAAATCAGGAAGAATCTATTGAAGAATTAAAATCCACCACAAAAGAAGTGGAAGAAAAACTGAAAAAGAAGGATTTAAAAAGCTCTATGAAATTAAATATTAAAATTGAACCTAATCTGGAAGACTTTTTAGAAGAAATATCTATTGAATACCATCTGGACCCATCTATAGAAAAAATTTCAAAGCACTACATTGATGAGTTTGTAATACCTTCTGCAGAAGAAATAAGATCTGAAGAAATTTTATATAATTCATTTATGGAAGATTTTATAGATGAGTTTGAAATAATTACAGATAAATTAGAAGATTACAATAATATTGATCTATGGGCAAAATATGAAGAATCTATTAGTAAAACAACTAATACCAGACTTATAGAAAAATTAAAATCTCTGGCACACGAATTCAGTGTCAGATTCAAACCACAAGAAGTAGATACCAGGGATATAAAAAACCTCTATAACATTGAAGAAAACATGGAAGAATTTGAATTTCCACAAACTATTGAAAAAGTTACAACTGAAGAAAGTGAAATAAAAGAACTTCAACCTGTAGAAACAGGTCTTCTAAACAGTATATATGAATCTCTCAGCGAAGAATTTATAGAAGAATTCACATATGTTGATATTCAAACAGACAGTGAAGAAAAAGCTATTGGAATTGGATCAGGGTTGGATATGGAAGAAGAAGAAGAGTTAGAAGAAGAAGAGTTAGAAGAAGAAGAGTTAGAAGAAGAAGAGTTAGAAGAAGAAGAGTTAGAAGAAGAAGAGTTAGAAGAAGAAGAAGAAGAGTTAGAAGAAGAGTTAGAAGAAGAAGAGTTAGAAGAAGAAGAGTTAGAAAAAGAAGAGTTAGAAGAAGAAGAGTTAGGAGATAAAATAGAAGAAGAAATAGAAGAAGAAGAGTTAGAAGATAAAATAGAAGAAGATAAAATAGAAGAAGATAAAGTAAAGCCAGAAAAAGTAAAACCAGAGGAATTGGAAAAGGAAATAGAAGAAAAAGTAGAAGTAAAAGAGACAGTAGAGGAAGTAAAAGCGATTAAGAAAGCATCAGGAGAGACAAAAGAACCTCTTATAGAAGATGTAGAAAATGAAATTGCCCGGTGCAAAGAAAATTTGAAAAAAAATTTCAAAAAACTGGATGAAGTCATAAATATATATGAAACACTTTATGAGAAGTATCCAGAATACTATCCTTTGTGTTGTGCAATAGGTGCTGCATATATAAAGAAAGGGCTGCATATAAAAGGCATTAAATATTTCATGAAAACTGTTGAAAAAGGCGCCTTTGAGAAAAAAGATAATTTCTTAAGCAAGCTGACATAAACCTTGTATTGATAAGTAAAATAAATAGCTTATGATAGGTGAAAGTAGTAATAATTTTAGAATGTCTAACAGCAGGGCTTTTACCAGGAAGAAGAAATCTTATGAAAAAACCGGAACAGATGATTCAGACTGGCAAATTGTAGAAATTAGATTAGATGAATATTTTGGTAGTTCGGAAAAATTTTTTATCCCTCACAAGAATATACTGGAAATAAAAGAAGAACCGCCGGAAGAGCTTCTTGATGCACCGGAACTACCGGAAGTTTATGGAGAAGATATTTTTGTAATTTTATCTGTGGATCCTTTCAGTTCCTATTGTTACTGGGAAGTAACAGAAAAAACAAAAAAAGAAGCATTTGAAAAGATTAAACCTCAAATTTTATCTGACACCAGGTTATTTATAAGATTGTACAGACAACAGAGTAATACTCATTGTTTCGAACAAAACATAGATAAAGAATTTTCTTCTGGAAGTGTATATATAGATTATTCAGCTCCATATAATCTTTTCTATGGGAAAATAGGATATTTAAAAGAAAATGGTGATTTTATAACCTTAGTAACATCTCCTGTTCCTGAAAAGATTTCACTTCCTTTAATCCCTGAAGAGGAACATGAAAAAGGATGGACTGAAATGGACTTAAAACCAATCCCTCCCATACCTCCATCTCCTATATCTTTTGATTTACTTGTTACAGAACAAATAGAACCGATTTTAACAACACAGAAAAAAGAAATATCTTCTCAGAAAGAACTTATTTATAAAACAATCCCACACACTGATAAAGAAGAAGCTTCCCAACATATCTATAAAAAAGAAACATCCCTCTATGTCCACAAAAAAGAAATAACATCTCAGAAGGAACATATTTATACAAAAATTCTGAAAACCAATAAAGAGAAAATTTCCCTGAAAGATAGGAATTTACCTGGAACAGTTGATATATCATGGGAGTTTTTGAATTTCACACCCCATATTCACGACCTATTTCACGATAGTTCTGAAGAAGATACACAATTTTTTCAACAAAGAGAAAATAAGCCAAGAGGGGAACTTTCTCCTGATATTCGTATTCTCTTTAAAAATAATTTTATAAAAGTACCAGCTCTATTCAGAGCTCCAGAAAAAACAGACGATGTACACTGGAAAATATTAAAACTTCCACCGGCTATTTATAAGAGTCTTCAAGAAAGGTTTACCGAAGAGATACCTTTTCCTTTTGCAGGTAGACCGAGTAGCTGAAAAGGTAAAATACTATGGAAAAAGGTTACTGGATGCTTGTACTTCATGCTCATCTTCCTTTTGTCAGGCATCCTGAATACAAAGATACATTTGAAGAAAGATGGCTATATGAAGCCATATTTGAAACATATATTCCACTGTTGCAGATCTTTGAAAGACTTGAGAGAGATAAGGTATATTTTCGTTTGACTATGTCTCTTACACCACCATTAATTAATATGTTAAATGACACCCTGCTGAGGAACAGGTTCCAAAAGCATCTGGAAAATTTAATAGAACTAACAGAAAAGGAAATAAAAAGAACAGAGAAAGAACCAGAATTTCATTCGACAGCTCAAATGTACAACAGAAAGCTCAGAAAATATCATAAAATTTACCTTGAAGTATACAAATGTGATCTTGTAAGAGCTTTCAATAATTTTCAAGAAAAAGGGAACATTGAAATAATCACCTGTGGTGCAACTCATGGATTTTTTCCCCTCATCGGTATCCACCGTGAATGTGTAAGAGCACAGATTGAGGTTGCTGTAAATAACCATAAAGATGCTATCCACAGAGCACCGGCAGGTATCTGGCTTCCAGAATGCGGTTACAATCCCGGAGATGACGAAATACTTAAAGCTTACGGTATTAATTTTTTCTTTGTAGATTCCCACGGTGTATTTTTCTCAAATCCTATGCCCAGGTACGGCACATATACCCCTGTATACTGTCCTTCCGGTGTGGCAGTTTTTGCAAGAGATATAGAATCCTCAAGACAGGTCTGGAGCTCAAAAGGAGGATATCCCGGTGATTTTGACTACAGAGAATTTTATAGAGATGCAGGTTATGACCTGGATATGGACTATATAAAACCATATATTCATGAAAGTGGTATAAGAGTAAATACAGGTATAAAATATCACAGAGTAACAGGTCATGAAGTCGAACTGGCTGATAAAAAGCCTTATTCTTATGATAAAGCTCTGGCTAAAACCAGAAGTCATGCAGAACATTTTGTAAGGACCAGATATGAACAGATAGAATATTGTAATAATCTCCTCCATATTCGTCCCCTTATTGTATCTCCTTATGATGCAGAGCTTTATGGTCACTGGTGGTATGAAGGGCCCTATTTCCTTGAACATGTATTCAGAATTATAGATGCAGAGAAAAGGATACTTCCTGTTACTCCTGTAGAATATCTTGGACGTTATCCCTTACACCAGATAGTAGTTCCTTCTGCATCAAGCTGGGGACATAAGGGTTATAATGAATACTGGCTTAATCCAAAAAATGACTGGATATACAGACATCTTCACAGGGGTGCTGAAAAAATGATAGAACTTGCAAATATTTATAAAAATCATGAGGGAGATGAATTAAAAATTCGCGCCCTTAATCAATGTGCCAGAGAACTTTTACTGGCTCAGAGCAGCGATTGGGCATTTATAATGAGAAGTGGAACTACAGTAGAATATGCCACAAAACGTACAAAAGAACATTTAAGTCGTCTGAATACACTTTACGAAGAAATAAAAAGTGAAAATATAAAGGCAAAACAATTAGAACTACTTGAGAAAAAAGATAATATATTTCCACAGATAGATTACAGGGTTTATTGCAGTGGGTAAGGAGTGAAAAGTGAAAAGTGAAAAGTGAGATGTAAGATTTTTATGGCGCAGGGGCGAAGCTTATGCTGGAACGGGTTAACGATAGTACCATCACTTCTCACCTGTATATTTATGAAAATATATGAAAACAGTCAGATAAACAGGAACATACATTTTGTAGCCATTGGTGGAGGAACAGGTCTTTCCACTTTATTAAGGGGATTAAAAAACTATACTAAAAATATAACGGCTATTGTAACTGTATCTGATGACGGAGGAAGTTCAGGAAGATTACGAAAAAATCTGGGAATTATACCGCCCGGTGATATCAGAAACTGTCTGGTTGCTCTTTCTGCTTCGGAATCTCTTATGGCGGATCTGTTTCAGTATCGATTTCAAGATGGAACAGGTCTGGAAGGACACAGTTTTGGAAATTTATTTCTTGTTGCCCTCTCGGAAGTTGTAGGAGATTTTGATAAAGCAATTAAAGAGTCAAGTAAAGTTCTTGCCATAAGAGGGAAAGTTCTCCCTGCTACACTGGATACAGTTGTTCTTAAGGCAAAAATGGAAGATAATACAATAGTTGAAGGAGAATCAAATATTACCGGTTCTGAGAAAAAAATTCGCAGAGTTTTCCTTAAACCTGCTAATCCCAAACCTCAAAAAGAAGTTATTGAGGTTTTAAAAGAAGCTGAAGTCATAATTTTTGGACCTGGAAGCCTTTATACAAGTGTCATACCAAATCTTCTGGTTCCTGAGATATGTAACATTATAAAGGATTTAAAGGCTATAAAAATATATGTGTGTAATGTTATGACTCAGCCCGGTGAAACAGATGGCTTCACTGCAGGTGATCATATAAAAGCTATTTTTGACCACACTGGCTATAAGCTCTTTGATTATGTTTTACTCAACAAAGGAACTCCCACTCAATTACTGGATAAATATCGTGCAGAAGGCGCTTATCCTGTGGAAATTGATCTCCATGATATTACGGCCATGGGCGTTGAAGTAATTATAGATGATCTCATAAGTGAAAGCAATCTCGTAAGACATAACCCGGATAAACTGGTGAAAGCAATTCTGGAATTAACTATGAGAAAAACATAATAGTAATGTGAGACGCAATGCGTAATGCGTAATGGGTTATCTCACGCATCACGCATTGCGAGGTTCTTAATTATGGATTGTTATGAAACTAACTATAAATCTGTTTTTTATCACATCAATCCAAATTACGAATCAAAGATATTTTAAAATACTCTTGATTTTCTTTTGATATGCTGTAATATACTACCGAAAATAAAGTAAAGGTAGGAATTTTTGAGAATCTGATAATAGATTTAAGTGCGGTATTTTTGTATAAGTAAAGCCAACTCAATATATCCTATCATCAGTTTCTTCATTGGAATGTCCTTCCCCGGACATTTCCTCTTCTACCATCTGATCAAAATCTTCTCCCATATCTTCTCCAAGTTCTTTACCCATTTTTTTAGCCCATCTTGCAATGGAAGCAGGATCATTTTCATCAATTCCCGAAAGTTTCGAAGGATCTGCAAGAGCTTCCAGGCGGGCCTCTTCTGATTTTGTAACGGAAAAAAGGGAAATCAATTTCTTTAAATTCTTACTTTTACAGCGGGGACAGACCTTTTCAGGTTTACATGTCCCCACACCTTCAAGAAGAGAAAAACGCTTTTTACAGTCCATACAGGAATACTCATAAATTGCCATCTCTATACACCTTCTACTTAACCCCGCAGAGTTCCTTATAAAGATCAAATACTATTTTAACATAGTTCTGAGTTTCTGCATATGGAGGTATACCGCCA
>JAKJGF010000378.1 GCA_022704525.1 Bacillota bacterium
CTGGTCAAGTCAGATATTAGATGTTCTGGAATATCTCCATAGCCAGTCACCGCCGATAATTTACCGTGATCTCAAACCAGGGAATATAATGATTCGTAAAGAAGATGGCCAGGCAATACTGATAGATTTCGGAATAGCCAGAGTACTTCATCCTGATAATGTAGCTACTCAGACAAAAATAGGCACACCCCACTATTCAGCTCCTGAACAATTCAAAGGAAAACCTGAAATAAGAAGTGATCTTTATTCACTGGGAGCTACCATGCATCATCTACTTACAGGCATACTTTCAACTCCATGCAAATTTGCATCCATACGTTCTATTAATGCATCTCTCTCAAGAGATATAGAAAATTTTCTACTTAAAGCACTTCAGGATTCCCCTGAAAATCGCTTTAAAAATGCAGAAAATATGAGAGCAAGCCTGAAAGCATGTCAATATGGGTTAGATATGGATAATAAAAACATATTACAGTTAAGTTCTTTAACTGAACATACCCCGCCTTCCCCTAAGGTTTCAAAGTTTATGGATAACCTTATATTAAGAAAACAAACAGGTGAAACTCCTGATAATAAGGAAATATCTGATGAATTCTGGCACAAAAACTTAAGAAGTCCCGGTAAATCCTTTGTTCAGGAAGTTATACTTATTCCTTCAGGTTTCTTCATATTAGGAGAAGAAGAAAGTTTTCTTAAAAAAATTGGTCTTCTTGGTAATAAAAAAGCAGATATGCCACTGCCGGATGATGTTAAACCAAGACAAAAACGCTATCTTACTGCTTTTTACATAGATAAATATCCCGTTACAAATTTAGATTTCAAACATTTTATTGAGTCCACCGGTTATAAAGCAAAAGGGAACTGGCAGAAAAGTTTTACCCAGGGTAAAGAACATCATCCTGTAACAAATGTTTCCTGGTTTGATGCACAGGAATATGCCAGATGGGCAGGTAAAAGACTTCTTACAGAAGAAGAATGGGAGAAAGCCTCCCGTGGAACTGATGGAAGAATATGGCCATGGGGGAACAGATGGGAAATTTACAGACTTAACTGTAAAGAAACAGATATTAAGGGAACAAGTGCTGTAAAAGAGTTTCCATCAGGTCAGAGTCCTTACGGCGTATTTGATATGTGTGGTAATACATGGGAGTGGACAGCAAGCAATTATACGCAATATCCAGGTAATTTCATTCCAGACAAAAAATATTCTTCCCAGTTAAAAGTAATTCGAGGAGGTTCATGGAATGATAGAAAAGAACAAACACGGTGTTTTATTAGAGGAGCAGAAAAACCTGATAACTGGTTTATAGATATAGGATTTCGCTGTGGAAAAAGTATTTAACCTAAAGAGGTTGGGGACTTTCTGACTGAGACCTTATCTCTTTGTCATAATCCGGTATATGTGTTATTTTCTCAAGAAATTCATCCCACTGAGTGTCTTTAGCCAGGTCCAGTTGAGTATAATCTTCCTTAAACTTCCTGTAGGTGTTACCTTCCTTTAAAGGTAAATATATAGAAAGACCACCACCGCTTATTTCTTCTTCATTTATTACAATATGAGTTTTCCTGGTTTTCCCTACTTTTTCTATTTTTTCTACAGTCTCTGTTCTGTATTGTGTCGGAGGAGTTTTAATAACAACCGCCTGATCAACAGCCAGACTGAGTTTATATGCAGCCTCTTTAAGAGTCTCATCTTTTATTTCGGGATTATTCTGAATAGCTATAGCAAGTTCTCTTAAATCTCTGTAATCTGTAAAAGGATGATATGATGCCATTTTCCCGTAACTCTGAACATTTTCTACTATCTGCTTAAGGATTTCCATAGGAGTAGTTGTATTATTTAATGCAGAAACCACTTCCTCTAACTTATCCTTAACTTCTCCCATCTTATTTAAATCTACAGCAGAATGGGTTTTAAAAGCATCAGGATTATCTTTAATAAAATGATTTACTATCATTCGTGAAAGGTCCCTGGGAGTTGTGTCACCACTTCTTATACTTGTATTGAGCTTTTCAATTATACTTCCATAATTAAGAGCTTTAGTGGTTCCAAGCTCTTCAGAAGCTATCATATAATCTGCTGTATCTCTGAGCTGATATGCTACTTCAGAAGAACCCATAAGACAGGTGGCGAAATGAACTATATCCAGCTTTCTATTTGTTGTTTTTTCTGCACTTTTAAGAGCTTCAGCTATACTCGGGGTGCTCATCATCTGACCATTACTGCCGCTAAACTCATTAGTGATTGCTCCAAGCCATCCGGAACCATGATCCATGACAACCAGCATATAGTGTTTTGCCGGATAATTTTTTATCCCCCAGGATACAAAATTTGCCAGGGTTTGAGGATGACTTATATCTGTAAGATATAAATTCTCTTTCATCTCAGATGTATAATAAGGATGTCTGCTACCTGTATCCTTATTATTAACAACATAATATCTTCTTACACCCTGCCAGTCTCCATCAATATTGGTATTATGATTCAAAGCCTCCAGGTCTTTAGGGTTTT
>JAKJGF010000156.1 GCA_022704525.1 Bacillota bacterium
CCTGTCCGGGCTCTGGAGCAAAAGATATGCCGTCAAAGGAGAAAGTTATAACTTAAATAAATACAAAACTGTATATTCTGTAATAACAGATTTCATTGTAACAGGATCATAGATTGTGCGTAAGAGCCCGGACAAGGACAGACTTGTGAGATGGATACTAACTTACCTGTTGCGGTACTTAGAAAAAATATGAAGACTTATACCCTCAAAAAAAAAGCCCCTGGCCTTTCAGAGATTGGTCTGTATTTTTATCAAGAGGAAGCGAAAAATTTTTCAGAGCAAAACGATTAAATGGTTAAAAATCTCCTCTTAATAAAAATTATTTCTTAAATAATATGATGTTTTCATAGATTGCTGTATAGCAGGAAGATTTGATAATCTTCTAAAGACCTGGATAGCAACTGTTTCAATACCATTAGGAGGATCGTAAATTCTAAAACTAAGTCCTCCTGTGGGTTGAATATAACGAACCACTGTAGCATTAGTGGTAAGTCCAGCAAAACAGTCACTAATATCATCGCCTTTAAAACTAGATGGATCATTATCTTCAGGAGGCGTAAGTCCTGTTTTGGACCATCTTATAAGTCTCTTTGTATCTTTATTAAGATCTTCCTTAAGATCTGTAGCTGCCAGATAATAGCCTACTATAGTATATGTATTCTTCAAATCGCCATTTGCCGTTAATTCAGGAATGGCAAGAACAAGATTGTCACCCTCAGCCCCGGCACCAGGAACTTGATAGGGTTTACCATTACAGGTATAACTCCGATTTGTCAAAATCATTTCTGAATTCATAACATCCATATTCAATCTATGAAAAGCAGTACGAAGTTCCCTGCGTGAATCTATAGAACCTATATTAACCTTATACATCTTCTGGACCCATAACCATGTGCTTAATACTACAGTGGCACACATCAGGAATACAAATGTGGCTATTAAAAGTTCAGCCAGTGTCATACCACTGTGAAACATTTCTACTCTCTTATATATTCTCATATACATCACCTCAATTTCTTCTTCTAATATATGTAGAAATCTGATAAAGCTTTACTCCCGATGGTTGAGGGTTGTTTTTGGAACTGGCTTGATTATAGTACCAAACAGTAACTTTTACCTGTCTTATATCATTTAATCTGGTATTCGGATCACTCCCAGGTGGTACCGGCATACATTCTACATTATAAATCAGATTTTGTATATCTAGAGCAAGAAATCTATAAGTAGGAGTAGCTGAAGGAGGTGGAATATATAGAAGTTTATCAAAAACACCAGGTTCTGCAGTTTCACTGACAACCGTTCTTATCTGTTCTAAAACATCCTGAGAAAAAGTAATACTTGTCGTCAGATCTCTATCATATCTATTAGCTTTAAAAACAAGACTTATTGCTCCTGCAATACTGAACATCATAACACTTAATATAGCTATAGCCACCATAACTTCCGCCAAAGTCATACCTGTTAATAATATCTTTTTATCTAATAATCTTTTTATCATAAATCTACCACAATGATAACTAAAAGTTATCTTTTGCTGTAACCTCCTCTCTAAATACAATAAATTATCTCATCTTATATCCGAGTTTCCTGATAAAATTTGTATTAATACAAGAACAATTTATCTTCACTTATTTATATTATACATAAAGTTTATACAAAATTCAAGTTGAAACAATTTTTTTTCAAAAAAATTTAAACAGGAGTTACGCATTTTAAGCTGCCAGTTTAAATATATTCCTTCTTATTTTTAATTCTGCTTTCACTTCTCCCCTTTTTTCACATTTCACCTTTCACTTCTTTTGACATTCCCAGGCGTTCTTTTAAAATCTTTTCTAAATATCTTAACTCTTTTAACTCATCATGATCATTGTCTGTAAGGGCAAATTCTATCTGCCTTTTCAGAACTGTAAAAAAAATATCATCTAAATCTTTCTTTTTAAAATCAATAGAGGCAAGAAGTAAATGTTCTTCATCAATATCGGTGAATAGTTTAATCAATTCAGCATATTTCCTGTATTCAGATACAGATAGTCTTTTATGGCTCTTATCATCTGCCTTAACTCTACCGGATTTCCAGTCTTCCCGGGTAATTCTTTTTTTCATTAAAAGTGAACTTGAAGACGAATCCATAGGGGCAAATTTTTTCTTTTTTGCTTTTTTATCTCTAAATTTTCCAGAAGAAACCTCTTTTTGTTTTTCTTCCTTCGATGTTGTTATTACTTCAGACTTTATATCCAGATAAACAGGAACTGCTTTATCTGCGGCTAATAAAGATTCTCTTATATTAAGATTCCCCATAATTTTGCATAAATAAGTTAATCCATCAGCCTTTTCATGATTTCTGGAAACATATATCTCTGTTTTTCTATCCAGAAAATCAAAAAATTGTTCATTTAATTTTTCTTTATTATTATGTATCTCTGTAATGAGATTATTTACAGAATCAAATTTCAAAAAATTATCTATTAAAGTTAGATAACTTTGAGCTATAGCTAAATCTTCCCCATACAATTTCTGTCCGCAATCTTTACAGAATCTGGCATCAAATCTGTTTAATCCCGAAGAACAAAGAGGGCATATAATGATTTTTCGTGAAATTTCTTTCTGCGATGTTTCTTCCGGGATAACTTTCTCTTCTGCAGGACTTTCTTCTTTAATAATCTCTTCTTCTCCGGCAACATCATCCACTTCTTCTATTATTATTTCTACCTCATCATCAGTTACAGTTTCCAGATCTTCTTTATCTTTTTCTTCTTCTCTTATGGAAGAGTACTTTTTCGAAGGGAACACCAGGTCCTCTTCATCACTTTCATCTATAATTTCTTCCACATCAAACTCTTCTTCCTCAATTAGTTTTATAATCTGTTTTTGTATATCTAACAATTTATTCTCTTTGAAAAATCTCATAAAGAAAGAATTGGTACTTAATGAAACAGTATATTCTCCATCAACAGCTTTTTTAATTAATTCTTCAAGTTCCTTCCAGGGAGTCCCTATTTTATATATATATCCTACAGCACCGGCATTAAGAGAGGCAGTAAAAAGTTCTTCATCAATATAAGCAGAAAAAATAATAACTTTCAAGTCAGGACATATCTTAATTAGCTTTTTTGTTGCTTCTATACCGTTTAAACCTGGCATCTTAATATCCATCAAAAGTACATCTGGTTTTTCTTTGAGATCTAAAAAAACATTTATAGCTTCTTCTCCATTAGAAGCCTGACCTACTAATGTTACATCACTAAAATAACCGACCATTTCAGTAAAAGCTTCCCTTATATTTGCTTCATCATCCACTATCATAATCTTTATATTTTTTTTCTCCTGACATGGTGGTAATTCGTGAAACGGCATTATAAGGGTATTGGTTTTAAACTTATTGACAGAGGGGGAAAATCTTTTATTGTACGAAGAAAGAAGAAGTTGTTTCATAAGACCTGCACTCTGAAACCTCTCTTCAGGCTTAATATTGACAGCTTTAAGTACTATCAAATCTATATCTTCAGATATAACAAGATCCTGCCTTACTTCTCTCATAGATATAAATTTAAAATTATTTACAGGAAGACCACCTGTAAGAAGCTCATACATTGTTACACCAAGAGAATAAAGATCGCATCCCGGGGTCATGTCACCAAGATATTGTTCTGGTGGTGCATAGCCTTCAGACCCATAAGAAATATCCTCTCCTTTTTTCAAATCATCTGTATAAGCAGACCCGAAATCTACCAGCATTATAAGGCCATCTGACTTTCTTATTATTAGGTTTGCCGGTTTTATATCTCCATGAATTATGGGAGGAATCTGGCCATGTAAATATTCCAGAATCCTGCATACCTGAATTGCCCATTCAACAACCTGTTTCTCAGGAATAGAATCTCCTTTTTCTTCAAGAATTAATTCAAGATCCTTACCTTCTATGTAATCCATGACAAGATAATAATGTTCTTTCTCAAGAAAATAATCAGTTACACAGGGAATATTGGGATGTCTCAGATTGGCAAGCAATTCCACTTCCTTTTTAAATAAATTTATGTTATCCTGATATTCTTCTGGTTTTAGACTCATAAGTTTCTTTTTAAAGAGTTCTTTTATAGCACATACTTTATTAAGTCTTACATCATAACCAAGAGATACACTTCCCATTCCTCCCTCTGTAAGAGCAGAAATAATTCTGTATCTACAGGCAAGTAAATCTGTATTCCCTCTCTTTTCTTCCTGAAGTGAAGGTTTAAAAGGACATCCACAGTTTTCACAAAAAGCCACACCTTCTAAATTATCGTGGTAGCATTCCACGCAGAGCATAATTATATTTCTCCTTACTAATTATATATTTAAGCCAGTCTGGTATCCTCTGTGGACAGCCTGGCGAATTCCGCCAGGTTTAAAAGCATCTCCTATTATATATATATCTTTTACATATTCTTTTATTTCCATATAAAGATTATTATCAGAAGCATAGCCTGTTATAAATATTATGGAATCAAATTCGACTTGAGTAATATTCCCGTTACTATCTTCAATAATAGCAGATTTATCTTTTAAAGACTGAATTTTACTCTTTCTTACTATATTCACTCCATATTCATTTAATTTCTGCATTAGCATTGCCCTGTTTAAAAGGTCCATTTCTACAGCTAAATCTTCTTCTTCTCCAACTATTATAACCTTTTTTCCCTTTGAAGAAAGAAATTCTCCTACTTCACAGGCTATAGCATTACCACCTACTATAAGAGTATGTTTTCCTGCCTTTACTTTTTCAAGAAGAACTTCTGGCATATACAACAATTCTTTTACCTGTTCAATTCCAGGAATTTTTATCTCTTTAATTCTGGGTCCCGTTGCCAGTATTAAAACATCAGGGTTAGCTTTTTTAATGTCATTTTTTTTAATAGTTTTTCCAACCTTAACTATTATTCCAGCTTTTTCCACCTGTTTTCTCAGGTATATAAGAAAACTTTCAAGAGGTTTTTTCCCGGGTGGTAATATAGCATATTTTAACTGGCCTCCCAGAGACTGTTCTTTTTCAAAAAGTGTAACCTTATGACCTCTTTTAGATGCAGTAATTGCCGCTATCATACCGGCGGGTCCTCCCCCTACGACCCATACATCTCTGGGGTTATCTGTTTTTCTTATAGGCAGGTAGGTTTCCTTTCCAACTTCAGGATTAATATCACATACAGCATTAAAATTTCTCTCTATTTGATCAATACAACCACAACAATAAGTGCAATGTATTATGTCATCAATATTACCTTTTCTGGTTTTTTCCGGAAAATTCGGATCTGCAAGGAGAGGCCGTCCCAGAGCTACAGCATCTGCTTTGCCTTCAGCTATTATTCTTTCTGCACTTCTGGCATGAGGGATCTTTCCACAGGCAAGAACCGGTATATTAACTACTTTTTTAATTTCTTCTGCAAGATATACTACATTTTCCTCAGGTGACCTCATGGCAAAAAGGCCATCTCCCATCATACAGGACTCACCATTTCCTGCTGTTACTGTTAAATAAGCTATGCCAAGTTTTACAAGATGCCCGGCAAATACCCTGGCTTCTTCTAGCTTAAACCCATCGGGAAGGAGTTCATCTGCCAGAAACTGATAACCTATGGGATAATCCTTTCCCACTACTATTTTTATATTTTCTACAACTTCCAGAGGAAATCTCATCCTATTTTCAAGTGAACCTCCATATTCGTCATCTCTACGATTGGTTCTGGGAGAAAGAAATTGTGCAAGAAGATGACCAAAAGCACCATGGAGTTCTATCATATCAAAGCCAGCTGTTTTTGCTCTCAAAGCTGCCTGTGTAAAAGAACTTATAGTATTATTTATCTCTAATTTTTTCATAGCTCTGGGCTTAATATTCATACCGGAAGCAGTCTCGATAGACAGTTCTGATGCTGATATGGGATCATCAACATTTGCCACCCTTCCACTGTGCTGAATCTGCAATACAGCTATACTTCCATTATCTTTAATAGCTTTGGCAAGCTTACTTAAACCGGGGAGAAAACTATTATTATCTATTCTTAACTGAGAAAGATTAGTTCTTCCTTTTAAATTTACAAGGGTAGCTTCAACTACAACCATAGAGGCTCCACCACGGGCTCTTCTGGCATAATAATCTACAGACTGACATGTAACCGTTCCATCAATATGACCGTATCCTACTAACATAGGAGCCATGGTTATCCTATTTTTCAGCAGGTAACCACCTACTTCTAAAGGTTGAAAGAGATGTTTAAATTTATTCACAGAACAACACACCCTTCATTAATAATAAGCTATAAGCTATCAGCAGTAAACAGTCGGATTTTAAATTCTATATATAAATTAGCTAATAACTTTACGCTTATTAAAATTTATATATTATCAGAAAAAATCCTTCTTAAATTAATAAAATCCATAAGCTTTGATATCAGAAAAGTTATCATTTATAGAAATATTTATCAGTGAAAAATTGTTAACTGATAGCTGATAGCTGATAACTAAATATATTTTTAAAAAATTTGAAGGAACAGAAGTATTAAACGGAGAATCTTTAAGTTAAATAAAATTTATCTTGAAGGAAGTTTTTAACAATAAATTTTTAGCGAAAGGAGGTGAGAATCAAATGAATAACAAAGGAGTAATGATTTTCACCATAATATTATTATTATTCAGTATTATGGCACCTGTTCTTTGCTTTGCGACACAGGTTACACCAACCTACAGATGGTCACCTGCAAGACCTGAAAAAGTAATAGAACAATTCTTTGAAGCTCAATGTGCAAAAGATTATGATGCTATAAAATGTCTTATGCTCAAGAATCCTAGAGACCTCAGACTACCTGATGGCAGTCATGTATCACTTGTTGGATGGTCAGATTACAACACTTCAAATCTTTATATAAAGAGTGTAAAATTAATAAATATAATAAAATTGGATTTGTATTCTGACCCGAGTCGAAGGCTTGAATGCTACCAGGTACTTGGAGATTTTACTTTCGACAATTGGGCTCCTTTAAAAAATGGTCCCTATACATATTATATCTATCTTGAAAGAGATGAAAGAGATGTATGGAAACTATATGCTCCAGAATTAAGAGAATCCGGGCCCAGAACATCTGTACATAACCAGGTTCAATGGGATATGTGGTACGATTAAATCTGGCAAAAAACCTTTTAGAGCGTGTCTAAAAAATACATCTTTTGTAATAATATTAGTGGAGATGGCATTTTGTCAGATCGAGCCGGTCAGAAAGAGGCTCCACAATTATTCATTTTTGTTTTTCAGACACGCTCTTAGCAAAAACGACAAAATGTTTATTTTGTCGTTTTATTAATTGAAAAAACTATTATTTTATGAGATAATTCATATATAGGAAGGAGGTAATAAGTATCCGAAGGTTTTCTGAAAATCTAATTATTCCGGGTACTGGAATTAAAAATGAATTGTCCAAATCATCCAAATATGACGGCTCTCAGAGTATGTAATGAATGTGGCAGGAATTTCTGTACTATGTGTGCTCCTCTTAAGGGAGGAAAAACTCTCTGTGGAGATTGTAAAAAAGATATGGCTATTCTCAAAGAAAGAGAAAAACAGACAGAGGGAGAAGGACCACTGAAAAGAGAGGACTATATTCGAAAAAGCAGAGAAGTAAAACAGAGCAGAATGGGGGATCTTTTAAAGACTGCTAATGCTAAATGGAAACATTTATCTACTGTTAAGATTTGTATAAATCATAATGATATTCAGGCAGTTGCTGCCTGCTGTCGTTGTAAAAAGAATATATGTGAAACCTGTATAGCTTTTGAAAATAAAGATGACCTTATCTGTAAGGATTGCTGGAAAAAAATCCCTCTTTCCCAGAGACTTTCAAGGCAAACTAAAGGTCACTGGTAATAAAAATTATAAGTGTTTTATCAAAATTTTTATATAGAAAGGGTATAGTCTTATGAAATTCAAAGTCATTTTCGATATAGAAGGAAATTTTCAGGTAAAAGACATCGAAGAAGATTTTGATATTACATGTCCTTTTTGTGATAATATAGATATTTATCGTACAGGGGAAGATACGGATCTTTACTGCAGTAAATGTGGCAAGTTACTTGTTATAAAGGGAAAAGGGAAAACCTGTTTTGATTTTGATGATATAACAAAATTAAAAAACGTAATAAAAAGAGGAACTTCAATGGAAAATCGCAGGAATGCGATTATACTACTTGGAAGAGCTATAGAATGGTGTGAAGATGTCACTCTGGCTGAATACCTGCTTCATTTAAGTGTAACAGATCCAGACAAATGGATCCGTGAAAAAGCCGGACAAATATTAAATCAACAAAGGGAAGTAGGAAGTGCAAAAGTAAGAAGTGAAATAAAAAAACTAAAGGAAAAAGAACATTCCCCATTACCTCTGCAACCTGTTTCCAGTGTTCCAGAAGATATTTTACCTGAGATTACTGAAGAAAAAGAAATTCCTTCTGTTAATAAAATTCAACAGAGTCAGGAGAAAAATAAGGTTGAAAAAGAGACAGTTTCTGAGGAAGCTCAGAAACATAAAAAAGGAAAACTGGTAGACATTTTTCTGGAGCTAATAGAAGATGAGAATGAAGAAGAACTTACTGAAACAATAAAAAAAGAACCTTCTGAAGATTTTTACTCTTATAATAATATGAATTTAATAGAAACTGATGATGAGGAAGAAGATCTTCCTGAAACAATGAAGGGAAAACCTTCTGAAGATTTTTACTCTCATAGTATTACAGATTTACCGGAAGTTACCGGTAAAAAAAAGAAAAAAAAACATTCGAAAAAAAGAAAGAAAAAATCTCCTGAAGATCATTCTTCTAATAATATTATGGACTTACTGGAAATTGCTATGGATAGTATAGCAAGTACAAAGGAGGTTCTTGAAAAAACCCATATAGATTCTGACCTTAACATAGATACGATTATAGAAAATAATAAACTTTTTACTCTGTCTGAAGAAATAGATGAAGAAGAACCACCTGAAGAAATAGATGAAGAAAATACTTATAATCTGGAAAATGAATCTTTTGAAGAAATAGATCTGGAAGAAGAAGATGATTTTTTAGAAAAACCTCTACAGTCTCTATTAGATGGAATAACGCCGGAGAGTTTAATAGAAGAATTTGTTATTGAAGAAACCGTTGAAGGTAAAGCTGACATTTTATTTATTCTTGGAGAAATGAAGGTTTATGAAGCTACAGAATTTCTGTTAGAAATTTTAATAAATGACAGTGAATATATTCTTCGTAATAGAGCACTGGAAGGTTTAATTAAAATAGGTAATAAGAATATAGCAACTAAATTACTAAAGGCTATGAAACGTGAAAAGGATGGAAACCTTCGAAAGAAGATAGCTCAGTTCTATAGTACGTTGAAATACAAGTAGATTTTACTTAATTTTCAACCTGACTACAGCAGCGCCCCATCCACCCCTCTCATAAGGTGCATCCTGAAATGACAGAACTTGAGGATGTTGAGCTAGAATTTTATGAACTACAGCACGTTGATAACCCTTCCCCCTGCCATGAATAATTCTGACTTCTTTATAATTCAGTCTGATACACTCATACAGATATTCTTCCACTACTTCAGGTATATCTCCGGGATGAAAAGTATGAAGATCAATAGAATCTTCAATTGGAAGGATTATTTCGTCAGAAAAAGAGTTATCTTGATTTTTTCTCTCCATATAAGTATTTCCTCTTAAATAAAAGCTTTATAAGGTATCGACCCTAACCTGTCATATTCCTTGAGCTGATTGCTGGAAGCTGATAAAAATTATATCAAAATAATTTTTATCTTTCAAAGGTTTTTAACAATTTTCGTTTAATTTTATTACAGAAAGAGGGTTGAAGATTTTATGTCATCTCAAAATTTTGATAGATGGTTTAAAGATCTTATAGAACAGTACAGAGAAGTAGAAAAAAATTTAGTACCAACTTCTAAAGAAAACATATTTATAAAAAATACAAAAAAACTTTTAAAACTCTACAGAGATAAAAAAGATAAAATAGAAATTTTTGGTATAAAGGTTCTTAAGAGATTTCAGGCAGAAAAAAGTCTGAGTAACAAAATTCATTCCTATGGCTTCAGACTTAAAGATAATACTCATCTGGCAGAAAAGCTTATAAGAAAAAAAATAGAAAATCCCCATATAGATATTACACCTGAAAATTTTTTTACAGAGATTACAGATCTTGCAGGATTACGAATCTTACAGCTTTATAAAACAGATATTAAGGAAATACATAATTTCATCTGTAATTGCAGGGACTGGGATTTAAGCAGAGAACCTGTAGCATATAACTTTTCTCCCAGATTTTTGAAGATATTTAAAGAATTAGATATAGAAGTAAAAGAAAAATCTACCGGTTACAGTTCTGCTCATTATGTAGTACACGATAAGAATATCAATGATTGTCACTGTGAAATTCAGGTAAGAACACTTTTTGAAGAAGGTTGGTCTGAAATAGATCACACCTTTAATTACTCTGGAAGAAAACCCGGGAAAGTATGTCAAAATCTACTGGAAACCTTAAAACGTGTCTGTG
This sequence comes from Bacillota bacterium, assembly GCA_022704525.1. Classification (GTDB taxonomy): domain Bacteria; phylum Vulcanimicrobiota; class SpSt-956; order SpSt-956; family JAKJGF01; genus JAKJGF01. The sequence continues at coordinate 10,567 of JAKJGF010000156.1, forward strand.
ATGTAGCTGTATACATAGCTGATCAAATACCGGATATTTACAATGAAGAAAAGAAAAATCTGTCACAGATGGAAGATCTGGAAGCAGGAATGGCTATTTTACAGACTAATTTAATAAAAAATCTTCAGGCTGAACTGGCAGAATTAAAGGAAAAAATAAAAGCACCAGGAAATTCAACCCTGGTATCAGAAGAAGATACGTGGTAAAAAATATTGCAGTTGAAAGTGAGTATTATGTCTAACTGGTCAAGAGACTATGCTAAATGTAGAAGTTGTGGAACTGATGAAAAAAAGCATTATGCCAGAGGCTTATGCAGAAATTGCTACAGAAAACAACTTTACTGGGATAATGTTCAGAAAGAAAGAGACAAAAGAAAAGAATATTACGATACCAACAAAGATAAAGTAAAAGCCTACTATCAGGATAACAGAGATAGGTTACTCAGATACCAAAAAACTTATTATCTTATACAAAAATATAAGGGTACGGGTAAATAAATTGTAATTATAAATGTATCTATAGTTGTGCACTTTTTAAAAAAACTATAAATTCTTATGTAGTTAAATAAAGTGAGGTAATATTATGACTGACACAGTTCGTGTACGTTTTGCTCCCAGTCCTACAGGAGAACCACATATAGGAAACATTCGCACAGTTGTATTTAACTGGCTTTTTGCAAGACAGAATAAAGGTAAATTCATACTTCGTATTGAAGATACTGATCGCCAGCGTTATCAACGGGAAACTATAAATATTATTATGAACAGTCTTAAATGGCTCAAGCTTGATTGGGAGGAAGGACCTGATATAGGAGGGCCATGTAAACCCTATACTCAATCAGAGAGACTTCATCTTTATAAAAAAGCCGCAGAAGATTTAATAGCTTCAGGCCATGCCTATCGATGTAAATGCACTCCTGAACGTCTTGAAGAAGTTAGAAAAACTTCCTCAGGCTATGATCGCCATTGCCGTAATCTTTCGGAAGGTTCCATATCTCCTCTTGAACCCCATGTAGTACGTCTCAAAGTTCCATATGAAGGTCAGACAGTGGTTAAAGATATGCTTAAAGGTGATATAATATTTGAAAATCGTGACCAGCAGGACCTTATTATATTAAAAAGTGATGGCTTCCCCACATATCACCTGGCTGTA
>JAKJGF010000157.1 GCA_022704525.1 Bacillota bacterium
GCCTTCATTGTTGACATAATCCATGGGCCAAACATCAGAAGAGTAATAAAAGTCACCAGTAATTTGGGAACAAAACCCAGGGTCTGTTCCTGAACAGAACTTACAGCCTGAAGGACTGAAATAACAAGTCCCACACCAAGAGCAAAAAACAACATAGGGGCAGAAATTAAATAAATCATATAAAGTGCTTTTCCACCTATAGCTATCATATCTCTCTGAGAAAGCCTTACTTCAGGTATAGAATAAACATATACAATATGAGGGACAGCATTCTTATAGCTTGCAGCTAGCCAGATGGTATCTTCCAGCCTATTATGCAAAAACCCCATTATTCTCTGCCATATATAGGGGCCTCTCTGGTAAACCACATAAAAAGTTATAAGAATCTTCGGAACAAAAGAAAGACTCTGTTCCTGAACCTGAGTGGCTGCCTGAAAAATAGCTATTATCATACCAACAAGGATGGCAGACACAAGCATAGGCCAGGCAAGATGAACAATGAGAGCAAAAGTTTCTTTTGACACCAGTGCTATCCACTCAATAGTCATACATTACCTCTTTACAATTCAATGATCTTTTCCTATAAGCTCAATTCTAAGCCAGGTTTCTCTGGTAAATTTCAACATTGTAGACGACATCCAGGGACCAAAAACAATAAGCATTATAAATGTTATAAGTAATTTTGGTACAAAACCCAGGGTCTGTTCCTGAACAGACGTTACAGCCTGAAGTATTGCTATAACAAGGCCAAGAGCAACAGCACCAAATAACATAGGAGCAGACATGAGAAAAATCATAAAAAGTGCCCTTCCTCCAAGAGCCATTACTTCTCTTTCAGTAAGTTTTGCCTCACAGAGGGAAGAAGTAAAAACCAATGTTATGAACAAAACATTTAAGAAGAAATAGCTTCTTTTTTTATGCCAGTTCATCTCAATCAGCTCCTTACAATATTATACCACTATTTAAAACTCTTAACAAGGCTTTCTATAATGATACCCCATCCATCTACCATTACAAATAATAAGAGTTTAAAAGGCATGGAAATAGTCATAGGAGACAACATAAACATACCCATAGACATAAGTACAGACGAGACAACCATATCAACCACCAGAAAAGGAATATAAATAGCAAATCCTATTTCAAAGGCTGTCTTAATCTCACTGATCATAAAAGCAGGAATAAGGACAAATGTAGAAACATCAGCTTTAGTCTTAGGTTTCTGTTTTACATTTGAAAGTTTAAGAAAAAGCATTAAGTCTTTTTCCCTCACCTGTCTGAACATAAAATCCCTTACAGGGCCAAGAGCTTTATTGACAAATTCTTCAGTCTGAATCTTTCCATCTGCAAAGGGTTGTATTGCTTCCTGATTCATTTTACTACCCACAGGAGACATTATAAAAAAGGTTAGAAAAAGAGCCAGACCCATTAATACCTGTGTAGGTGGGACCTGCTGAGTTCCCAGAGCGCTGCGTATAAAGGAAAGTACTATAACAACCCTTATAAAAGATGTTGTCATAATTATAAGATAAGGTGCAAGAGAAAGTAGACTGAGGCCAATAAGTATCTGAAAAGGCAACATAACTCCTACATCTTTTGGTATTATAGCCTCACCTCTTTTAGTTTCCCCACTTTCACCAGGGGTAATATTCACATCTATTTTGGGAAAGGTTATTAAAGGATTCTCTGCAGCTTTTACTTCTTGTAGATTAGAAAATAACAGAGAAATAGTAAAATAAGAAGAAAAAAGGACTATTAAAAAAATCAATAGAGAAACAGTACTTTTTCTATTAAATATCATATTAATTCCCCCTGTCTCATTTTCTATTTAAATTATCATTTTGACTGAAAACTGAAGCAAGTCCGTTAAGTCCAAATATTTGAAAAATCCTGGATAAAATACCGGTAGTCTTTCTCTGTTCCATAATACCGGTCAGTTTCTGGTTAAATGGAGAGGGACTCTCTTCCTGAACAGTTTTTGTAACAGAAATAAATTCTTCTTTTTCAAACTCACGTAATACAGAAATTTCCTTTTCTGTAACACCGAGGAGTAAAACTTTACCGCCAATCTTTACAAGGGAGAGAAATATAGTTTTTTGAGGTTGAAGTTGTATCTGTTCTAAAACTGACAGATTCTTTTTTGGTTGAGGTAAAATTCCAGAACCTTTTGCATAAAAAAGTTTTAATACTACATAAATTAAAAGACAAACAATAATAAGACTGGTAGTCATATTAAGCAATCTCGTTAAAAAATTGGAGGATTTTTCATCTATACCCATGGGTTTAACCTGGCCTTCAGGTAAATTTGTATCATCTTCTTTCTCATACCAGGGAAGATGCTCTGCTATAGTAGGTTCTGGTGTAATACTGGCTTTCGTATTACCATATATCTCATTTTTAATAGTTTCTAATGAAGTTGGAACAGATGTAAAGGTAGGGTTTGATACAGGAGCAGGGGCAAGTCGCATTTTTTCTTCGCTATAAGAAATTGTTACAGAAAAAACTATAAGTACCAAAATTAATAAAACTTTTTTCACTGCAATAATTCTCCCTATTCCAAAGGTCGCTTTCAATAAAACAGTCGTAATTTATAACAATTTATTTCGTTTTTCTATCGATTTATTAAACCTGTTACTCTAACACCATAGCACTCATCTACAGAAACCACTTCTCCTCTGCCTACAAGCTTGGAATTTACCCTTATATCTACAGGATCCACTGCCAGTTTATCAAGCTCAACAACAGAACCTACCTGAAGTTTTAATATCTCACTCACAGGTAAGTTTGTCCTTCCAAGTTCTACTGTTATCTGGAGAGGTATTTCACCAAGAACTTTAAGAAAACCCTGGGAAGTAGAATTATGATGTCTATCCATATAATCAAACATTGCTGCCTGACCTAATTCCTCATAATCATCATCAAACATAAATACCCCTCCCTGATCTAAGTGTTTGCAATCTCAATTATTCTGACACCAAAATAATCATCAATAGCTACAACCTCACCTTTAGCAATTAATTTATCATTAACTCTTAAGTCAATCGGATCATCAGCCAGTTTATCAAGCTCTATAACAGCTCCAACACCGAGTTTTAAAATATCTTTTACAGGCATCCTGGTTCTACCCAGTTCAGCAACAACCTGTAATGGAACATCAACCAGAATATCTATACTCTGCTGTCCTTCTGTCTGTCCAAGGCCTACATCAAGAGGAGCAAATTGAACTGAGCGGACAGTTTCTTCATCTCCATCAAAAAAATCATCATTGTTCCTCAAATTCCTCATCTCCTTCCTGAACAACTTTACATATCTGTAAAGCCACTTTTTTCTCTCTCACACCAGGTCGTCCTAAAAATTTAGTCTTCCCTTCAATTTTAACCCTAAGAGGATTTTCTATAGACATATTCAATCGAACCACATCACCGACTCCTATATTAACAAGATCCTGAAACATAATATCAGAACGTCCCAGTTCCACTACAATCCCTATCCTGGCAGACTCTAATATTATTGGATTTGTAGTAATCTTTTGTCCTTTCGAATTCACTGTAGTTCTGGGAAGAAGTTCACTGGGTTTAACTTTAGGGATTACAGGTTTAAGGAACTGAAGAGGTAAACATATTTTCATATCTCCAGGCATATCTCCAATTCTAATTCTAAAATTAGCTATAGCCATAGGTTCACTTGGCGAATAAAGTTGAACTGCCTGAGGATTACATTCCATTTTTTCATTTTTAACTGTAAATTCTTTTATCTCCTTAAAAGCTTCTGAAAATTGTCCCAGGACTTTCTGAATTAATCTGCAAAATATAACTTCCTCCAGCTCTGTAAGCCTGTTATCTTCCGAAACTGGCTGCCCCTTACCACCCAGTAATCGATCTATTATAGTTAAACACAGAGGAAATTCAAGAAATATAATCCCTCTTGCATTGACACCTTCAATATTGAAAACATTTAAAGCAGATGGGTCAACAAGAGAATGAGTATAAACATCATAACTTACATAATCATTATTTTCCCATTTAATCTGTATACGCAAACGAAGAATCGATACAAGCAGGGCAGTAAGTAATTCAGCAAAATGTATAAGTACTTTTTCCAGATAACGTTCCTGATCTAAAGCAAGTGTTTCAACTTTTGTAAAATCATAACGATCTACTTTTCTTGTGGGAGCGGCATAAGCTCTGACCCCTGCCGGCTTGACATTAGCTTTTTCAATCTGAGGTATATTTTTTAATGGTTCCTCATATTTTTTTACATAAGGTTCTCTTGAAATACCACTGCTACTTTCTCTACTAATTCTACCTTTAAGACCTTTTGATCGACGATACGGGGCATCCCTCAAATATATTCCTCCTCCTGGTTTATAATTTGCCTTATTATAGCACAATTCAGATAAGTTGTCTATGTGATTTTTGGGTTTTGTAAAGAGGATAAAAATCCGAAGGGAAACATAAAATTAAGTCCTTATAAAATTTATTCAGGTAAAAAAGTATCCAAAACCATATACACCTGTCCCTGTCCGGGCTCTGGAGCAAAAGATATGCCGTCAAAGGAGAAAGTTATAACTTAAATAAATACAAAACTGTATATTCTGTAGTAACAGATTCCATTGTAACAGGATCATAGATTTTGCGTAAGAGCCCGGACAGGGACAGACCTGTGAGATGGATACTAACTTGCCTGTTGCGGTACTAAGGATTTTCTCCATTGGCAATCAGGTATTTCAGGAAAGCCACTATAATCTGAAGGGGTTTCTGAAGAAAAGGCTGGTCTATGGGTTCTTCAAATCTTGAATTAATTACTATATCGGCATTGGATTTTGTAAATCGTGTATAACGTTGAAAACTGGGTTCTACGTTTTTCCTCCAGATTTCGATAATATGTTCTTTTTCTCTTCCTCTTACCTTTTCATCTCTGTAAAGCCTCCTTGCAAGCCTTTCCCCTGAGGCTGAATCTATAAAAATTTTATAATCGAAGAGATTCCTTATTCTCTCGTCGAAAAATAGAAAAAGACCCTCAATAATTACTATTTTTCGAATAATAATAATCTTTTTTTCTTTTTTTCTTGTATGATTAAAGAAATCATATTCCGGTATAGAAATCTCCTGTAAATTGTTCTTTTTTATTTTTGACAGAGTATAGTATAATTCTTCAAGATCAAAACTGACAGGATCATCAAAATTAACATACTTTCTTTCCTGTTCAGACATATAAGCCAGATCTTTATAAAAATTATCTGAAGAAATAATTACTACTTCCTCAAGTTCTCCCGCAATACTCCTGGCGAATTCAGATTTCCCTGACCCGCTGCCTCCACAGATTCCAATAAGTAATGGAAATTGAATTTTTTCATCAAATACTTTTTTCATAAATTAAAACCCCTTAAAAAATCAAATCTTTGACATATTTTTCAATAAATGCCCTGGCTGATTCCATGCTCATAATAATGCCTTATGTATCTCATAATAAGGTAATTATATATGATGTTAACCAAATTTACAATTAGTTGTTACTGTTCCAGGAATAATATTCCACATGAAACAAATTTACAAAGGCACTATTCCTTGTTTGGCACCGTCATCAAGTCCTATGGGAAATTTTAAAAAAGAGACTTCAGATGTAGATTATCTGGATGTATTACATATTTACTGAATTACATGTATGAATTTGTTTAATTATATGGAGATAATTGAGTTTTATGAAAATAAATATATAAGTTCCCTTATAGATATATCCAGTGGTCAAGTCTCAGTAATAACCATTGTCTATATAAAAAAATTACCAGGAAATCATCCTGGTAATTCTTAATCTGAAAATCCCACTTATTAACGAATTAACTGCATAGCCATCTGAGTCATCTTTTCCATAGTCTTGAAGACTGCAAAGCTTGAATTATAGGCAGTCTTGGCCTCTATAGCCTTCATTGTCATTGCAACAGTGTCTACATTGGACATTTCAAGACTGTGAGGGCAAATCTTACCAAGGCTTCCCTCTCCGGAGACTCCCATAACAGCCTGACCTGATTTATCAGTAGCTACAAAGCTTGATTTACCTGAAGCCTTAAGGCTGGTAGGATCAGAGAAATTAGCTACAGCAACCTGATAGATAGCAGTTTTCTGGGTAAGTTTCTGGCCTGTAAGAGGATGAGTAATAGTAGAAACACCATAAACTTTACCTGTATTATCAACTTCAAAGTTTGTATATTTACCACCATAGAGTTTTGTCTTGGGATCAAGGGGCAAGCTTATATTAACAGGATCACCGCTTCTATTTCCCTTTTCATCCAGTTGAAACCCCTGGACACTCAATCCATCAGGGTTTACAAGTGTTCCGGTTTCATTAAATTTAAACTCACCGGCTCTGGTATACTTAACATTATTACCATCTGACACAACGAAAAATCCCTGTCCCTCTAAAGCCATATGGGTGGGATTTTTAGTATCCTTTATAACTCCTTGTTTCATCGACACAGAAAGATTTTCAGACATAACAGAATTTATCCCTGATCCTTCTACCATTTCCTGAAAGTTCATTTCCTGACTCCTGGCACCTACTGTAAGAACCTGGTTCATCTGGTCAAAATAGTGATTGGTCAAATTTTGATAATTCGCAATCTGGCCGCCTACTTTACTAAAATCCATAATAAATACCTCCTTTATTTTTTAATAATTTAAGCCTCTTCAGGCTAATTCATCATCCAGAGAAACTTCAAATTTATCCAGCTTAAGGCCTGCTGCCGCAAAAGCTTCTTCCAGACCCTTTATATTACCTTCAAGGGTCTTTTTGGCTGTCTTTGAACCAGTCTTGAAGTTAACTGATACAGTTCCCTTATCTTTATCTACTGTCATATTCAGTTTTACCTCACCCAGATATTCAGGATTAAGTTTTATGGCTACTTCAGATTTAGCTTTTTCAGTATTAATTTCCATCTTATCCATAACCTGCTTTAATATCTGTTGCTCCATAGGTGACCCCTGCTTGAACTCAGATAATTTTGCCTGTTCAAAGAACTGAGAAAGTGAAACTCCCTGATTTTTAGACTGTTCCGCAGATTGAGCCATGCCATCTATTTCTTCAGTTTCTTTCTTATCCCCCAGTTTTTGCTTTTTATCTATTTCCTTAACTTTTTCTCCTTTAACTTCTTTATTATCACTGAAGAGTTGAGGACCGGCAGAGAGTGTTCCTTTATCATCGTCATAACGCATCTTTTTTGCAAGCTGATTTAAAAAGTTTGTAACTTCTGTCCGGGAATGCATGGTATAGATCTTACCCATTTGCTGAGAATCAAGCTGATTAAAACTTATACCACGCTGGGCCATAAGTTTTTGTAAATCCTTAAGACCAACTTCTCCCTGATTTACTATCTGATTACCTGTGAAAGCTATATTCTTAGGGGTCATTGTATTCAGGTGCTTTTGCATTGGAAGATTATTAGCCATCTGCTGATTGGCAGCTATATTATTTATATTGCTGGAACTAAAAAGAAGATTCTGTCTCTCCATAAATTTTTCATATTCTCGCTTATTTACCTCTTCCTGTGTTTCTGTTCTTTCTATTTCTTTCTGTCCCATCTCCTTCTTCTCAACTTTATCTGCATCTGTCTCTTTTTCTGCCAGGGCATCTCCAAAACTATAATCTTCCGAAATTGATTCTTTCTGAGGCGAAACTCCACCAGATGAGAAAGAAGCATCCAGTTTTTTTCCTATTTCTTTATTAATCACGGGCTATTTCCCCCCTTTTTATTTAATTTTCTAATGTAATTCTAACAATGCTTTGTTACAAAACCATTAACGAAATGTTAACTTTTAGTAAAATTTCTTATGCTCCTGAACGATAATTAGAATAATTTCCAAGAACTTTAACAACATAATTCTGAGTTTCTTCTATAGGAGGAATACCTCCGTATTTATCTACATTCCCGGGTCCCGCATTATATGCTGCTACAGCCTTCTTGAGATCCCCATTAAACCTGTCCAGCATCTGGCGAATATATTTAGTGCCACCTTCTATATTCTGGGCAGGATTAAAAGCATCCTGAACCCCTAACTCCCGTGCTGTACCGGGCATAAGCTGCATAAGTCCCTGGGCACCACAATGAGAGACTGCATTGGGGTTAAAGGCAGATTCCTGTTTAATTATCCCCTTAATAAGATTTGGATCTACGCCATATTTCTGAGCTGCTGCATTAATATACTGATCATACTGATTTTCACTGGCATTAGAACCTGAGGAAACTGTCATAGAAGGATTAAAAGGCACCTGCATTTGATTATAATCCACTCTCCCTGTCCCACTCTGCGTCATTGCCTGATATACCTGAGTAAAAGATTGCTGACTCTGAACTTCAGGAGCAGACTTTTTAACGTCAGGATTAAAACGTGATTCAATAGCACCAACCCTGCCCTCAATATTCGTTATTCTATCCAGAAAAGACATTATTATTACCTCCTTTTTTATATATTTAAGCACTCAGCTATCAGCTTAACTGTTGACTGCTGACTGCTACTCTTTCATAATTATCTTTCTTGCAGCTTTTATACCTGCAATCTGATCTGTTTCTTTCGTTTCCTTTGCTTTTTCTTCTGCTTTATATTCCTCAGCCTGTCTTTCTTTTAATTTTTCGAATTTTTTTACTTCCATATGAGCTACTCTTACTACTTCCTGCTGTTCTTCAACTTCTAATTGCCTCTGCTGTATAACAATCTGCTGCTGTGGTATCTGCCGTTCTCTTATATCTTTTATATGAGATCTATATAATTCCATCTGGGCCAGAGCTTTTTGTCCAATTTGCCCTATAGACATCTGCCTTAGCTCTCCCTGAAGTGTTATAATCATCTGCTTTAATTCTTCAAGTCTTGCAATAGCTTCCTGTAATAACTTATTTCTTCTGGCAAGCTCTTTCTTCTCATCATCCAGGATATCTATTCTATGATCGAGTATTCTCTGCAGTTTATATTTAAAACCCATAAGTTAGCTATCAGCTATCAGCTCCTTAATTTTAGCTTTCAGCTTTCAGCTTTCAGCTTTCAGCTAATATAAAATAGCTGACTGCTGAGCGCTATCTATTATACCATGGACTCCCATCAGAAGACATAAGAGCCACCAGGTTCTTAATTGTTTCATCAAAGGGACATTTATCTGCAACCCTCTGCTTCCTGAATTCCACCATTCTGTCGAAATTTCTTACGGCCCAGTCCAATTTAGGATTACCTCCCGGCTTATAAGCACCAATACTGATAAGATCTTCTGCATTTTCATAAAGTGACCAGGCTTCTCGATAAGCCCCTGCCGCTTTCTTATGTTCGTCTGTCGTTACTTCATTGAAAAGACGGCTTACACTTGGACCGAGATCTATACATGGAAATATCTGCCTTGCAGCAAGCTTTCTTTTTAATTCAATATGGCCATCCAGAATGGAACGAACACAGTCTGCTATAGGTTCATCCATATCATCACCATCTACTAAAACAGTGTAAAGAGCAGTAATAGTGCCAACAGGTGCAGTTCCCGGTCTTTCCAGTAATTTTGGTAACAATGCAAATACCGAAGGTGTATAACCTTTTGTAGCAGGAGGTTCACCTACGGCAAGACCTATTTCACGCTGTGCCATGGCAAAACGTGTAACAGAATCTAACATCATCATTACATCTTTACCCTGATCCCTGAAATATTCTGCCACAGCAGTACCTGTATAACAGCATTTGATTCTTTCAAGAGCAGGACGATCTGAAGTAGATACAACAATAACTGATCTGGCCATACCTTTTTCTTTTAAGACATGTTCCACGAAATCTCGAAGCTCACGGCCACGTTCTCCTACCAGAGTCAATACATTTATATCAGCAGCTGTTTCTCTGGCTATCATACCAAGGGTAGTACTTTTACCTACACCACTACCTGCAAATATACCCTGACGTTGTCCTTTACCAAAGGTAAGGAAACAATCAAAGAGCTTGCATCCTGTAGGCAGTGGTTCACTGATAGGAGGCCTTACAAAGGGACTGGGAGGATCATTATAGACAGGATAATATATCCCGCTGTTTATTGGCCCTTTTCCATCAATCGGTTCTCCCAGACCGTTTAAAATACGACCTACTAACTGATCCCCTACCTCTATCCTTAATACTGTGCCTGTTGCTCTTACTTCACATCCAGGGCCTATACCGGTAAGTTCTCCAAAAGGCATAAGTAAAACTCTGCCGCCTTTGAATCCTACAATCTCTGATCTGAGAGGCGGCCTGCCTTTATCTTTCGGGTAGATATAGCATATTTCTCCTATATTCCCACCGGGGCCTTCAGATTCTATAACTATACCGACAACCTGCTGTACCTTTCCATGCTCTTTTACAAGGACTGTATCCTGTACAATATCATAATATTTTTGTAAATTTATTTCAGGAGGACTCAAATTTTCAATAACATCCATCAATAACACCTTCTCTGGTTTATAGTTTGATTATCAACCATTATGTGCCTGTTCAAAAGCTCTCTTAAGTATTTCCATCTGAAAATCTATTCTTGAGTCCAGGTTACCCAGACTGGTTTCAAGCATACAACCACCTTTTTCTATAACACCATCTGATTCTATTCTAAATTTCTTTACACCGTCCAACATTTTTCTTAATTCATCTTCGTTTTGCTTTACATATTCATAATCATCAGGGCTTACTCTGACAGTTATTTCCTCTCTATCTTTAACTTTATCCAGATTGGATTTTATGAGATTTACAACTATGTCATTGTTAAGTGTTACTTCAGTATTAATAACCTTCTCTGCTATTTTTAGAGCAAGATCGGCAATCTGTGGTTCTATCTCTTCGTAGACTTTTCTTCTTTCTTCCAGTATACGATTTATAAGAGTCATAGCCTGTTGCATAAGAACACCGGCTTCCTGTTTACCTGCGTCAAGACCTAAATTTCTACCCTGTTCAAAACCCTCTCTTTCAGCTCCAGCCTGAAGTTGCTGACAGTACTGTTTTGCATCTTCTATCAATTTTTTTGCCTTGGCCTGTGCTTCTTTAACTATCTCTTTTCCCTTAACCTGTGCTTCTTCTAATTGTTGATTTGCAAAGCGCTGTTTGGCATCTGCCTCTTCAAGCATTTGCTCAGCTCTGGCCATTTTCTCTTCTGCCATTTTTTCTATTTTAATTGTCCTGGCAGCAATAAGATCAACTCCTCCGGAAGATCCCCCGGAAGATTCAGTTCTATCCACTTCTGAAGGGACTTCCACCGGAGGAGGAGGTGGAGTAATGTCAGCAGATCTATCTTGAACTTCTACCCGGGGAGTCTGAACATGCAATTGAGACTCCTGTTTTATAACTCCTGTAGTACCTATAAGTAAACCACCTGTAATCTGTTGAGGTGCAGAAGGAGGTGCTTTTTTAACAACATTAACGCCTCCCGGTGCACCTATGATCAAAGGGTCAGAAGTAGGTTTAGTATATTTTATTATCTTTTTATAATTCATATTATGATTCATATCTCCTGCTTCGCCAGAAGGCTAACAAACTCACCTCCTAAATACAGACATTGCTACAGCAAAATACAGGTAGTCAGGTGGTTAGCGTGATGCACCACCTGACCACCTGTAACCACTAACCAATCCTCACTTTTCCAAGAGTCACAAGATTTCGCAGTATATTTCTG
>JAKJGF010000158.1 GCA_022704525.1 Bacillota bacterium
CCGCCGTAATGGTATGGCCATGCCAGAAGGTTACAGAAAAGCACAGCGAATGATGCTTATGGCAGAGAGATTTAAATTACCTCTCATTACTTTTTTAGATACACCCGGTGCATTTCCGGGTTTTGAATCCGAAAAAAGAGGAATTGCTATGTCGTTGGCTCACTGCTTCAGGATAATGTCTGGTCTTATGACACCTACTATGAGTTTCGTAATAGGAGAAGGAGGATCTGGAGGAGCTATGGCTCTTGCAGTGGCAGATCGGGTTTTTATGCAGGAAAGAGCTATATTCTCTGTTATATCTCCTGAGGGAGCGGCTTCCATATTATACAGAGATGCAAAGAAAGCCAGAGAGGTAGCACCTTATTTAAAGCTCACAGCTTTTGATCTTTATAACCTGCAGCTCATAGATAAAATTGTCCCTGAAGCCCAGGGTGGAGCTCAATTCGATATACTTACCTCTGCCCAGTTAATAAAAATTGAAATGTTAAAAAACATTGAAGCATTGAGAAAACACTCAATTACGAATCTGCTGAATGAAAGATATAAAAAATTCAATAGTATGGGTGTAACAGGAGGCTACTGGCAGGAACTCCTGAAATATGAAATTCAGCAAGGAATAGAACTTTTACAGAAACGATTAAAGTTGAAGAAATAATTAGGAGGTATTAACCAATGGAACAGAAAAAGTTTATTTGCCCTAAATGTCATAAAGAAAGTCTTTATGCTTTTAATACACCTGAAGGGATTATTATAGATCTGTGTGATGCCTGTAAAGGAATCTGGATGGACAGGGGTGAAGCAGCTTCTTTTACTGAACTTACCGATGATATACCCAATCTGGAAGAAGCTTTAAAAGATGCAAAAGATACTGAGTATATGTGTCCAAAATGTGGAGGCAAACTTCAGCAGATGAAATATTTACCTGAAGGAGAACTTATTATAGAAAGATGTATTAAATGTTTCGGTATATGGCTTGATGCAGAAGAACTCTGGCAGATGGAAAATCTGGCTTCCCGTGTGGAAGATCCACGTTCCAGGATTATGCGTGCCATAAAAAATATGCAGGATCAGGGATATATAGCTATTAAAGATATACAGGAAACTATTCCTAAAAAAAGCAGTAGAGAATGAATAATTAAATTCTCAAATTAACTGCTTTTTTAAAAAATAGTTTTGGCTCTTTTTATATGATATTTCTTCCAAAAGAAGAAAGGAGTATTATTAAATATGCTGAGAAATTTTGTGTTGTTTTTATCTGAAAATAAATCATTGAAAAAATTTATTACAAATTTTACTTTAATTAAAGAAATGGCTGGCAGGTTTGTAGTAGGCGATACTCTTCAGGAAGCTGTACCGAGGGTCAGAGAAATAAATAAAATGGGTATGAATGTAACCATGGATCATTTGGGGGAACATGTAAATGATACAGAAGAAGCAGACGCTTCAGCCGATGCCTATCTTAACTTACTTGATACTATTCAAAAAGAAAGACTTAAAGCTCATATATCTATAAAGCTTACTCAGATGGGTTTGAGCATAGACAGAGAATTCTGTATAAATAATGTAGAAAAAATAATTAAAAAAGCAAGGGAATATGAAAATTTTGTCCGTATTGATATGGAAGGTTCTCTCTATACACAGGAAACATTAAATATATTTTACAGTCTAAGAGAAAAATACGATAATGTAGGAATAGTAATACAGTCTTATTTACATAGAAGTGAAGAGGATATTATGGAACTTATAAAAAAGAAAGGTTTTGTACGTCTCTGTAAAGGAGCCTACGAGGAACCTTCTTCTATAGCTTTTAAGAATAAAAAAGATGTGGAAGATAATTATCTCAAACTTACTCGTTTGTTATTAGATTCAAAAATACTTAATGAAGGATATTATCCTGCTATAGCCACACATGATGTAAAAATGATTATAGGAGTTAAAAAATATGTAAGGGAACAAAATATAGAACCCAATAAATTCGAATTTCAAATGTTATATGGAGTAAGAAGGGATTTGCAAAAAATACTCAGAGATGAAGGTTATAATGTGAGACTTTATGTTCCTTACGGCAGGGAATGGTATGCCTATTATCTGAGAAGACTTGGTGAGAGAACAGATAATGTAACCTTTTTACTCAGAAATTTGATGCTTGATTGAATCTTTAAATAATACTGAAATTCTTCTATAAAATATTATAGAAAAAATTAATCCTGTTATACTTATAAGAGGCCAGTACCATGTAAAATTTAATATACTATATTTTACCCCGATTAATATTATGAAGAAAGAGATAGAAAAAAGACTATAGAGAAAACTGTAACGTAATTCCCACATGGGGCCAACTATGTTTGAAATTTTTATGATAAATCCGCTACCTTCTAAAGGCTTATAAATAAAATTAAAAGTTCCTTTTTCCTGCTGAGGTATACGAAATACCATGAAATAAAGCCAACCTGTCATAAAGATACTGAAGATTATAGACCATAATACATCTCCCGGATAATGGGAGCCAAACATAACACGTCCCACACCCATAGATATGCCAAAAGCAATAGAAAGTAAAAATATTAATATGATTAACCAGGTTTTACGTGTTTTAATAGCTATAAAAGCAAGAACAATTAAAAACATAGCAGAAAATGTATGACCCGATGGGAAACAACCATGATTAAATGCGTCCTCTAGCCTGTAAGAACCAAACATTAAAAGATGGCTGAAGGTTTCCTTCCCTTCTATTACATTTATAGGTCTGGCGCGGGCAAAAAACGTTCTTAACAGTCTGGACCAGGTAAGAGTCAGAAGTATAGCAACACCAAGCATAAAACCTGTGTATTTTCTTAAAGGAAAAAACCAGTAGTTAAATTTACTGTTAAAGGATAATACATATAAAACAAGTGCTAAGGCAATCAGTATATTTGTAAAATCCTGTCCGCCGAATCCTTCTCCAGAAAAGATAGTTCTGTTCATAAAGATTGCGTAAGAATGTTTTTCTTTCTGTTCTACCCAGTATCTGGCAATAGTATAATCTCTGTTCCAAAAAAATATAGAACCATAGATAGCAAGAAATAGATAAATTATAGTAA
The DNA here is from genome assembly GCA_022704525.1 of Bacillota bacterium. GTDB lineage: Bacteria > Vulcanimicrobiota > SpSt-956 > SpSt-956 > JAKJGF01 > JAKJGF01. Next base: position 3,081 of record JAKJGF010000158.1, read on the forward strand.
TAAATATGTTTAAAAATAAAAGGATATTATTTTGAGATTTCATAATTATATACTCAGGCTAATTATAACTTATTTTAATTAATTTGTTAATAAAAATGTTTCAAAAAAGGCAAAGGGAAGAAACATAAAAAATATATAAACAATGTTAAAATAATTACTGACATAAATAAAACTTACATGATAATATCGAAAGATGTTTTATTATATTATAAAGGAGAGATTAAAAAATGCCTCGACAAATAGGAGACATAAAATTTTATAATCTTACGGAATTATCTGAAGCTCTACAGGTTACCCCTACTTCTTTGAGAACTTATATTCATAAGGGAAAATTGAGAGGACGAAAGGTTGGAAATAAATGGTATGTTACAGAAGAAAAACTCAAAGAATTTTTAAGTGGTATAACTTATAAAAGTGAACCTGATACTACTTCTTCTTTTTAAAAATTTCTTCTCTTGAGATTGACAGGTTTTTCTGAATCTATATAATATTCTATATTTTTGCACTTTTCAAATAAAGCCTTATTCTACCCTGTAGAACATCTGCGAGGAATGCCTTTACAGGACAAGGGTCTTTCAAAATTCGGTAAAAGTATAGTAGTATTTATTCATCTATTAATCTCAATTGATAATAATGGAGAAAACTAACGATTAATTAACTATCTCATTAAAATCTTGTAAAGCGTAATGTCTGGTGTACGATGCATTACGCTTTGTACATTAAATATATGGCGCCAGCTATTTGAGAAAGAACGTGCAGGTAATATAACGAAATTAAGATAAAATACTGGAGGAATAAAAGATATGTTTAATAAAAAGAGAGATCAAATTTTTCTTTTTTATATAGTATTTAGTGATGGATTGAAATTGTATAAAGGATGCACACACATTCCAATTGGTCTTCTGTCTATAGGTACATTCTTACAAGAGAGAAATTACCAGATTAAATTGATTTGTGATCGTTACCCGGATATGGATGAGATCAAGAGGGCTATATCCTATTCGAGAGTAAGAGTAGCCGGCTTTTATACCAGTACAGATAATATATATAGAGTAATAGAGATTAGTAAATTTATAAAACAAAATTTTCCTGGAATAATCATTATATTTGGTGGACCTCATGCTACAGTTAGACCTGTGGAAGTTCTGGAAGGAAGTCCTGCTGATATAGTTGTCAGATATGAGGGAGAATATACAATGCTTGACCTTATGAATTACTTTTTCCTGGATGAAGGAAAGTTAGAGAATATACCGGGTATAGTCTATAGAGATGGTAATAGTATAAAAAGTAATCCCCTGCGTCCTTGTATAGACAATCTTGATGAATTGCCTATTATAAATAGAGATTTAGCCCCCACTAGAGAAGGTGTTGTGTCAATTCTGACAGGCAGAGGTTGTCCTTATGAATGTACTTTTTGTTTTCAAGCTACAGGTCATTATCATCGTATGAGAAGTATAGAACATGTATTAAAAGAACTGGATGAAGTTTTAAATACTTATGATGATCCTTTATATCTTGGCTTTATAGATGATACATTTATTGCTCATCCTGAAAGAACTATAAAATTATGCAGGGAAATAAAAAAAAGAAAAGATTTTCGTTCTCGTTTTTACTGGTATGCTGAAGGTAGAGCAAACATAATTTACCATAACCCGGAGTTAATCAAAGAAATGAAAGAAGCAGGTATGAAGGTTATGCAGATAGGTATTGAATCGGCTAATAAAAAGAGCCTGGCACTTTATAAAAAAATGATAACACCGGAACAGATAGAATTTACAATACAAAAATGTGTAGAAGAAGAGATTTTTCAGATAGTGACAACCTTTATTATAGGTGGTCCTTTTGAATCAAGAAAAACTATAGAAGAAAGTATAGATTTTGCTAAAAAATTGATTCGCCTTGCGCCAGGAAGATTGTCTCTATTATACGGCTTTCTAACACCTTTCCCGGGGACTTCTATAGGTGATGAACCGGAGAAATACGGTATTATTCCTATATCTCCATATCTCCTTATAGGAGGTAATTCCGGTATGGACATTCTTGCTGAAACAGTAAATCTGAAGATAAATGAATTATTGGAGATGAAAGAGCTTTTTTATAAAGAAGTGACGAATACTCAAAGAGAAGTGCTAATGAAGATCCCTAAGAATCAGGTAGAACAAATTTTTTCCCTTGTTGATGAAGGGATTCAGACTCTTTGGTATGATATAATGAATGACAATATTGCTCTGAAACGCTATTTCAATTTTAGAAAACATTCCTTATATAAAACTTTCTATGAATTAACAAAAGAAGAACTGGATGAATATTTTCCTCAAAGAACTGACTATAGATTTCAAATTGCGTCAGAAGGTTTAATCCTGGAAAGGTTTGGAGAACAATATTGCTTTAATGCTTTTGAACAAAGGGTTTTTTATTTGAGTGCCGGCAAGATAAAATTCAAAGATATAGTAAAGATAATGGCAGAAGAATTTAAAGATTTTGCTTCTTATGAAGAAATAGCTATGGCTATTATGAAATTTTATAAACAACTTGATAATATATATGGTATTGTATTTGGTAAGATTTAATAATCTCGAGTTTTTCCGGGTTTATCGGATTCTTATACAAATTTGTCAATCTCTCTATTTATTCTGTATGTTTTATGATACTTTATTATAATTTATCTTTATTTGATGTATATTGACACAACATTAACATAATGTTAGAATATTATTATCATACATACAAATCTAATAAAGGTTGTGATCTTATGGAAGATATAAACTCGTCTAATTCAAAAGAGACAGCTATCTTTGAGGAAAAGTCTACAAGTAATACTGAGCAGATAGCAAAAAATATAAAAAATAGAATAGTTTCCCTTCTTGCAGAAAATCTTGAGACAATTGAAGATATGTCTAAAAAGACCGGTATACCTGAGAGTACTCTTGCAAGTTATATGAGAGGTATAAGGAGGCCCGGTATAGATAAACTCATCGATATTGCCAGCGTATATGACATAAGTATTCAATGGCTTGTAGGCCTCAGTGAACATAAGAAGAGCTTCTTTTCTTACAGGGATGGCACAGATAATATGAATTACAGGTATAACCTGGAAAGTAACTGTGTTAGAATAGAAACAGTAAGGCCAACTTTTTGTAGTTTTCATTATGGAGAAAAGAATAATATTTTTTCCTATGAAAATTTTTATAAGAATTATTATCCCGATATAGATACCTATGTGAAATTTCAACATAAAAGAGGAAAACTTTTGAGCGAAGGAAAACTAACCCTTGAGGAAATAGTTTCCTTGAAAAATCTTGAAGATTTTCTTTGTTCCGGTAGAATTCCAATTGAATGTCAGGAAGAACTCCTTTATAATGTCAGAAAAGCTTTGAAATATAATAATTATGATCTCATTTTAATTGATAAAGAAATTCATTTTAATTTTGATATTATAGATAATAAAGTAGTTTGTATTGAACTCCGTCTTGCTGATGAAATTATGGATTACAGAACAAGAAAAATGTATGTATATTTTTACAGTCAGACCTTAATAGATGATTTAAGGGAAGAGCGTAAGTGTCTGCGAAAAATAGCACTCAGATCAGTGACAAATTCACAGATTATAGAGACACTCCTTAAAAATATTTCCAGAGGTACTGATGATATAAGAAATATATTTTCTAAAATAAGGGAACGAGAAGAAAAGCTTCTAGAACTTATGGATGAGGTATAATTCTTAATGAAAAAATTATTATATATATTTGTAAGTATTTCTTTTGTTTTATTTACCTGTTGCCTTCTCTGCCAGGGAAAAGAGAAGTCGAATATAGAAGTTTCCCAGATTGCTGAAAAAAAGGCTTCTCCTCAGGAACTATACAGGTTGGCTGACCAACTTATGGCAAGTGTGAGCAAGATAAGAGGTCTTAATTTTAAAACTCAAATTAAAAAAAAGGTAACCAATAAGGACACAGTTCGAAAGATGCTGCTTAAAGACATTCAAAAGCCAGAAATTATGACCAAACTTGACGGCGAAGGTAAAATGTTTATAAAACTCGGCTTATTACCGAAAAATTTTGATTATAAAGGTTTTCTTGTAGAGATATATGTAGAACAGATGGCCGGTTTTTATGTGCCTGAGGATAAAACTATATATATAGCTGACTGGATGTCGATGGACCTTCAACCTCCTATTTTATCTCATGAGTTAACCCATGCACTTCAGGACCAGTATATAGACCTTAAAAGTTATTTAAAATCGGATTATGCCAATTCAGATTTGAATATGTCCCATACATCTGTTATAGAAGGTGAAGCTACTCTGGTTATGCTGGAATATATGATGAAAAATTATGGTTTTAGCATTTACGATTTACCAAACTTTTCAATGGTTCAGATCCAGGATCTAATGCCCCATCAGGAGGCATCTAAATTACTGGCATCTGCCCCTCCTATAATTTCTGAAACAATGACATTTCCTTATTTATATGGTACTGATTTTCTGATGCGTTTTGTGAGAACCTATGGATGGAAACAGGTAGCCACACTTTATTCTGATAAACCTTTATCTACAGAGCAGATAATACACCCTGAAAAATATATGTCACAGCAAAAAGACCTTCCTGTGACTATTAACATAAAAGATGTAGAAACAATTCTTGGCAAAGGTTGGAGGAAAATTAATACTGATGTTCTGGGTGAATATATTATTTATCTACTCTTAAAACAGTTGACGACTAAGGACTTTGCTATTATTGCATCTCAGGGTTGGGGTGGAGATCAAATACAATGTTTTCAAAATGGATCTGATACACTTATACTTATGATGAGTTCCTGGGATACAGAAAAAGATGGAAGAGAATTTTTTAATGCTTATAGTCATGCAGTTATAAATAAATATACCTCAGAACATATAGAAGACAAAGGAAACAACTATTATCTCTGGTCTACAGAGGAGCGTTATGTATACATAGGAGTAAATAATAAGCGTGTTTTAGTAATAGAAGGAGCAACAGAAGAACTTATTTATAAAATATTAAAAACCTATTCCTTCTGGAAGTGAAAAAATATCTCTGGCCCTCTATTAGAAATATTCTTTATAAAAAAATTTTTTTAATATTTTCTAAAAAACCTTCTTTTTCTTTTTCAGGTACTTTATTGGTATTAAGATAGTCAACAAACTGTTCTGAAATACGAGCCAATCTGAAACTCAGTATCTGGGCAAGACGATATACTATTTTATATGCTGCTATAGAGTTTTCTTCTAGAAGAAGTGTTTTAAATTCATCTTTCAGGATTTTTAGAAATCTTACTTTGGTGATTGTTTTAATAGTACCTGTACGACGTGTTTCTGTGAGAAAAGCCATTTCCCCTATTATAGCTCCTTTACTCATATTGGCTATTTTCTGTTCTTTTGTTCCAAGGTTTTTTCTTACGTCTACCTCTCCTTCAAGTATTATATAAAAAGAATCTGCTTCATCACTCTGATTAAATAAAATTCTATTTCCTGGTAAGGTAAAGTCTTCTGTTATACCTGCAATCTGTACAAGTTCTTCATCTGTTAAATCTCTGAAAATAAGAATATCTTTTAGTAATGATGGTTCAACTGCCATATTAATTCTCCCTTTATTAAAATTTACTGTTATTATACCAAATTTAATTTCAAAAAATAAGTATTTTTTATATATTTTAATCTCTATATTGCTATTGTATACAATTTAGTTGTATGGAATAATAATATCTAGAAGTATAATATATATAACCTGGTATCTTACTATAATTTTCTATATGAGATTTTTTAAAACCTGTATTAATTCCTGTCCGGCTTTATGCCAGGTATATTTTCCCCTGATTTTATTTATTGCTCTTATTCCTATTTCTTTAGCGATAGATAAGTTTTTACTCAGATATAATATTTTTTCTGCAAGTTCTTCTTCTTTCAGACAATTACAGAGTATTCCATCAATTCCATCTTCTAAAATTTCTCTTACACAGGGTATATCAGAAGATACTACCGGTCTCCCACAGGCCATATATTCCAGTATTTTTATGGGACAACAACCCTGGAGAAGGTTTCTTTCTGTATATTCCAGTGGTGCCAGGCATATGTGAGAATTTGATATTATTTCAGATACACCTTCCTGTGGTAAAGGATTCAGTAAATTTAAATTCTCTGAAAGTTTTAATCTGAAGGCAAGTTCCAGAATTAATTTTTCGAATTTTCTTTTTCTATCTGAAAGTATATTTAAAGTAAATTCTATTTTTTCTTTTTTTATAATAGAAAGGGATTTCAGTAGAAGTTGAATTCCCTGCCATGGAGTAAGGGTGCCTACATAAAGTAGTTTCAAAGGTAAAGGTGGGAAGAAGGTTCCTTTAAAAATTTCCGTATTTACACCATTTGGTATTACTATGATTTTATTTTCTATTATTCCCAGAGAGATAATATATTTCTTTATAATCTCTGAAGGACATATTATAATATCTGCTCCCTGAAGACATATAATTTCCTGAAGGCGAAATTTTTCCAGTAAGATTTTTTCTTTTTTTAACCAGGGATAATGATAGGGAAGTTCTATACTCGGGAAACCATTTGCTTCATAGATAATCTTATAATTTTTTTTCTTTCTGTAAATAGCAGGAAGCCCGCCCCAGATAGATCGAAATTGCACTATATCATAATTTCTTTCCAGTTCTTTTTCCACTCCCTGAGAAAATAAAAGTGTCTTTTTTAAAAAATTACTGTCTTCAAGTTTTATTCTTTTTATTTTAGCTCCAAGATAAACTTCTCTTTCTTCCTGGTTTTTCCCAAGGGGTGTAAGAAGGGTAACCCTGTATCCTCCTTCTACAAGGGCTTTTGTGAAATATGAAATATGAACACTTGACCCTTTGGGAGCAGGTACTATGTCAAAGGAAGTATAAAGGATTTTATTCATAGTAAGTTAGTGAATCGTGAAACGTAAAAAGTGAAAGAATGAGTTAGTTCGTTTCACGATTTATCTTTCACGATTATATCATAGGGAACCATCTTGGAAGTACTACCGGTTTTAATTTAAAAAGCTTTTTATCTTCTTCATCAAGATATTTCCCGGGAATCATAACTTCATAAGTATGTTCACTGAACCATTCATCTGACATTGTAAAATAACCTTTTTTCCCATAATCTGTTCCCCAGCTATTTTCCACTTTCCATTTTATGGGTCTGTTTCTTACAAGATCTACTCCTGATAAAACCATAGAGTGATTCATAAAGGACTGACAATAGTCCAGTCTCATTCCTTTATCAAGAGAAAATTTTGTCTGAAAGATAAGTTCATAATCATAAAGACCTGAATATAAAAGACCTTCTTTTGTATGACTTTCCTGGAGAACATCACAACCGAAAATACATGCTTCCTTATTTTTAAGCATTTTCACTGCATAGCTTCTCAATTTTTTAAAGGGAAGATTTAAAGCTATTAAATCACTTCCACCTTTCATATATGCTGTATATTCTATGAGATAGGTTTTATTAAGAGGTGTTTTCTCCGAAGGACAGTGCCAGAGAATATAAACGTCGTCCATATCAATACCTGTATATTTTTGAGCAAATTCCTGTGGTGTCATCGCCAGATCTCTATGAAATTTCTTATCCTTATCTCTGTAACTCCAGTCGAATTTTTCTGGAGGTAATCCAAGAAATATACTGAGTATTCGATAAAATTCATCCATCCATTCCATTTTTTTCTTTCTTATCTGCTCCAGGTTTTTTTTCTCTTTATGCATTTTTCTTATAATTGCAGTCCAGTCACGCAGTTTGTTATAAAGTATAAAGTTCAGAGTCTTTGTATTTTCTACAGTAAAGGTATTGGCCATGGCAGATTTTGGCACAAGACCGTATTTCTTTACAAGATTTGCTATCATATGCCATTCGCCATCATCAGGGATGGGGTTTTTAAGGAGAAAATTCATCAATCGATCATCCAGGTCTCTATCAGACAGTTCAATCATAATCTCAAGAAAATAATTTGCCTTTTCCATTTTATCCCAGAACACCAGATAATTTGGGGAAAACTCAAAATCCTTTATATTTAATTTTTCTTTTGTAATGGTTCGAAGCCAGTTAAGTGCAGCAAAAAGCCAGCAGGTATTTGCCTGTTTCTGGGCTGTAACTTCTGTTGGTTCCACTTCATGGGAAAAAGAGAAATTAACATTATTTAATATTTCTCTGTTTAAGGCTATCTCCTGAATATTTCCCCTTGTTACTGCATTCATTGCAAGGATATTCGCGCTACGGGATTTAAAATTTTTGCGAAATTTAGAAAGAAGATGATTATTTAGTGTTTCATTGGTTTTCATAATATTACTCCTCTTTAGTATAAATTTCTTAGTACCGCAACAGGCAAGTTAGTATCCATCTCACAAGTCTGTCCCTATCCGGGCTCTTACGCAAAATCTATGAGCCTGTTACAATGAAATCTGTTATTACAGAATATACAGTTTTGTATTTATTTAAGTTATAACTTTCTCCTTTGACGGCATATCTTTTGCTCCAGAGCCCGGACAGGGACAGGTGTATATGTTTTTTGG
>JAKJGF010000379.1 GCA_022704525.1 Bacillota bacterium
GATGGACACTAACTTACCTGTTACTGCACTACTTATTTAAATGGAGAAGTTTTAAAAGGAAATTTATAATTCCTCCAGGCTTTATAAATATTAATATACCTGCACATATTAAAAACAATATTATTACAAAAATTAACCAGAATCTTTTAAATAAACCGGGTCTTTCAACTATCTTCTGTATTTTCTTTGTAGAATCTTCAGTAACAATTGTGTCTTTCTTTTTAATATACATGGGCTTTAATTTTGCAGTTTCCGGAGTTTTTAAAGAACTTCTCTCTCCTGTAGAAGACAAAGATCTAGCTTTTCTGACTTTTTTATATACTTCTTCAAGAGCTATCTTCATTTCTTTTATATTATCATATCTATCAACCTTATTCAATCCCATAGCTTTTAATATAATCTGTTCGAATTCAGATGAGATATTGGCATTAAATCTATGACAGGGAGTGAGAGGAGTGTCGTTTATACTTCGATCTATAGCATCTACCGGTATTGTCCTGGTTACAAGAAAGTATATTGTGGCACCAAGAGAATATATATCACTTTTCTGATCGGTTTGTCCCACATATTGTTCTACAGGGGAATAACTTGGATTAACTGTCTTGGCAACAGAAGCTGTTTTAGCCTCAGGGCTGAACAATTTTGATATGCCAAAATCAATTATCTTAAGTTTTCCTTCGGATGATAAAATAACATTTTTAGGGCACATATCTCTAAATATTACAGGTTCCGGTTTCTGTGAATGCATATAATCAATAATATTAACCAGTTGAATAGACCATTCTAGCAGCTGTAACTCATCATATAAAGGTGAAGTCTGAATTATTTTATCAAGAGCATCACCTTCAACAAAATCTATTACAAAATAACGTCTATTATTATAAGAGAAGTATTCTTCAAACCTGGGTATAGCAGGATGTTCGAGAGCTATAAGAATTTTGGCCTCTACCTGAAATTGAAGGATTGCATCTCTCCTCTTAACAGGGTCGTCAAATCTATCAAGTAATTCTTTCAGGGCTACATGACAATTATTTTTATTATCCATAGCTCTATAAGTTCTTGTACTCTGGCCTTCGTCTAATAAACAAATTACTTTATATCTATCATTTACAATTACACCTGGAGATAAAGGTTCACTTATTACACTCACTGAAGAGGTAATATGCTCCACTTCCTCCCTTTCTGCCGTACCTATTAATTCTTTTCCCTTAAGATCTTCATCTTTCTTATCTCTTTCGAATGCAAGGGAAGGTTCTTTAAAAGATACGGAAGGAATATCCTTTCTCTCTATTTCTTCCCTTTTACCGGGAACATAAGGAAATTTTTTAGCTTTTTCTTCTGGTAAAAGAGACTTTCTATCAGGAAGACTGGCAAGAACATCAGAGGAAAGACGACGTGTTTGCACACGTCTTAAACTTCTATCCTGAGTAAGAGATGCTTTTCCCCTGGGGATACCGGCAGGTCTACCTGTGCCTTTACCAGATGATTCGTAAAGAGGTACTTTAGATCCTATACCTCCAGGAGAAGCAGGAAATGAAATCTTGCCTGGAGTGCCAGAAATAGAAAGTTTATTCTGTATATCTGAAGAAGAGATTCCTCCTTTAATTTCTGTTGTCCTGGAAAACCTATCCTTTCTATCAAAAGAAGAGTGTTCTTCTCTGATCTCTGCTGTTCTAGAAATAATATTTTTCACTCTGTCCACAGGTTCAGAGGTTGAACTTATATCTGACTGTTCTAAAGAAGACCTGCTGAAGGGTGGCTTTAAACGTGAGTGTACCGGGGCTGAAGAAGAACCATTAAAAGGGGCCTTTAAACGATGATCTACCTGTCCTGAAGCAAGTCCGTGTGATTTTATATCTTGAGGAACCTTTTTAACCCCTTCATTTTCTTCCATGATTTCTGTGAGAGGCCTTGTTGAACGTGAATGTCCCCTGCCTGATGAAACCAGAGAAGATATACCGGGTCTTTCTTCAGATTTTTCTTCAGGTATACTTCTTCTAGAAGGAAGAAGTATTTTCTCTTTATCTGAGGCTTCAGGCCTGGAAGGAACATTTCTTCTTTCTATTGAATCTTCAATGGAAGACACTACTGTATCATAAGATTTTCTTGGTGAGGATTGCTGAATTTTCTCATCTTTTGATAGACGACTTCGTTCACCTATTTTTTGGAAAAGTTTTGCCAGGGATTGTCTGGACTGTTCATCCGATGCTGACTGCCCAGAAGGCGAAATCTGGTGAGAAGGCTTTAATAAGGATTGTCTGACCTCTTCAGCTGATGAAGGACCACCGGATGATGATAGAGATGGTTTTGATAAAGACTGTCTTATTTGTTCATCTGTTGTTGGACGGCTAAAAGGCGAAATCTGGTGAGAAGGCTTTAATAAGGATTGTCTGACCTCTTCAGCTGATGAAGGACCACCGGATGATGATAGAGATGGTTTTGATAAAGACTGTCTTATTTGTTCATCTGTTGTTGGACG
>JAKJGF010000380.1 GCA_022704525.1 Bacillota bacterium
AAGACAAAATTTTTTAGAAATACTCTATACCTTTTATTTTTATCCTTGATTTTGGTACATTTTTTTTTAGAATTACTCTAAACAAAGCCTTATTCTACCTTGCAGGACTTCCGCGAGGTATGCCCTTACGGGACAACAGTTTTTCAAAATTCTGCAAAAGTATAGTATTTACAAAAATTTCTTAATAATTCAGGGGCGTCATCATCTGTTTTATAATATCTTCCAATTTTTTTGTATACTCATCATTCATAAGATTACTCCTTTCTAAAAATCACAATTCTATTTGTATTTGTCCCTTTTTTATTTTCTCTAATATTCACGATGTCTGAAACTCCGGGAAAATCAGATAATGAAAGGGACTAATTGCCTGTAAAAAACTAAAAGCTAATAGCTTACAAGTTGTTCAGCTTTTCTAATGATAATCCGGTTAATTCAGAAATTTCTTCAATAGAAAAGCCCTTTTTAAATAATTTAATTGCCATCTCTAGACTTTTCTTTTCCATTCCTTTTTCCATTCCTTTTTCCATTCCTTTTTCCATTCCTTTTTCCATTCCTTTTTCCATTCCTTTTTCCATTCCTTTTTCCATTCCTTTTTCCATTCCCTGGGTATATCCCTTTTTCAGTCCTTCTTCTAAAGCAAGTTCAATCATTCCTCTCTGATCTGTAATGAGCATGGCTGATTTATCATAAAGCTCGTATTCTTCTTCTGTCATAGCAGATGTCATGGCTACCTCAAAAGCCCTGCTGTAAGGTTCTTCTTTGAGAACAGGAGGAATTTCTTTCAAATCTCCTGTCATTTTTAAAAAATATGCCCATTTTTCTATATCTGTCTTTAATTCATCTTCTTTTTTATTGAACTTGGAAAGCTCCAGAAAATAATACATAATCTCATCAAGATATTCTTTATTGGTTATCCTTTCTTTTGTTGTATGACAGGACAGGTAATGGGGAAAATCGGGGAATAAATCAAAATCAGTTATTGTTATGCCTATGACCTGGTTTAATTTCGGATAATCTTCACCGCTCTTTATCTGATTTGTATAAGCCTTAAAGAGGTTATACTGAACTCTTTTTAAAAAGGCTTTTACTTTTTTGATCTGCATTTCTACAAGATAGGTTATATCTCTATGATCGGTGCATTTTACATCCAGAATGCTGATTTTCAGGTATTCCAGTCTCGGCAGTTGATAGGGATTAATAAGGGTGATTTTCTTTAATTTTTTATCTCCTTCCAGTCCCATTACTGCTTCTATAAAACTCTTTAATACTTCTTTAGTTTCCTCGCTTCCGAAGATTTTTTTAAAGGCAAAATCAATACGGGGATCTATGAATTTCATAACAATCACCTCCTTAATAAGATTATATCAGATGAAGTTGAAAAAACAACAGAATAAAGGTAGATCTTTTTAGATTGGAAAAATCTTAATCGCTTATATAAAAAACCAGAAAGTGATAGCGATTCTGCATCTTCGTCAGAAGAATTATATAAAGAAACAGGGCATGGTTCAATCGTGAATAAAAACTCTTCTATCAGCTCTTATATTAGCAACCAGAGTCTCAAGCATAACTTTCCCTACTTCTTTAACATGAGTTTTTATCTTTATACCCTTATGTTCTAAATACTTCCTGAGCCATATCACATAAAACCTGCCAAACTCAGAAGCATAATCTATTCTGTCACTTACAGCCTGTTCTGCCTCTTTAAGTTCTTCCTCCGTTCTGGCTGTCAGGAAATAGAATAATCCTGCAATAATATTATCCAGGGCAGTCATCCTCTTCAGCTCTTCCCCTGGTTTTGACTGTAATGTTACCAGGTAATGCTCGAAATCAGGCACATATCTCTGTAAACGTTTATATGGTTTAGCTATTAAATCTTCTAATTTAGTATGAGCATTATATGTCTGTGTGCCGGTATAGAGAACCACAGGGAATACTGGCGGTAAAGGATTATCTATTGAGATTTCTTTCTGTTTTATCAGGTCATTATACATTGATAACATATAACTCAGTATTCTCAAAGGCATCAGCTTATCTACAGTAGACTGGAATTCTATGACCAGGTAGAGATAAGCACATTTACCGCCTGTCATATTCAGTTTTAAAGCCAGGTCTGTATATTTATTCTTAAAGGTTTTGGCTATATAACTGGTATTCTTCTTTTCTATACGGGTAAAATCTATATCATTTATAAAGTTAGAATCTACAAACCCCTTCAGAAAATCCCTTACTATCTCCGGCCTGCTGAACAATTCCTTCAATGTCTTGTCATACAGATGATGTTCCATAATTATATAATACCATATTTTAGTGCCGGAAAGAAGATACTGATTATGTTTTATCATGTAAAAGTCTGATTTTCATAATCCAAACCTGGTAAAATCTATATGTGGAATTTCGGAATAATTTTTTGAGAAACACTCTAGCGTGAGTTTACTGAAAATT
>JAKJGF010000159.1 GCA_022704525.1 Bacillota bacterium
CATAAAGCTATAATGAGGTATATACTCCACTATACAGATCCGGGGGATATAATATTCGATGGTTTTTGTGGTACAGGTATGACAGGTCTTGCCTCTCAGATGTGTGGTTCTGAGGATGCCCTGGAAGAACTGGGCTATAAAGTGGAAGATGGGATAGTTCTGGCTCCTCATGAAGATAAAGGATGGACTCCTGTATCAAAACCTGGTGAGAGAAAAACTATTTTAAATGATCTGAGCCCTCTGGCTACATTTATTGCTTATAATTATAATACCTCTCTTGATAAAGAAGATTTTGAAGATTTATCCACTAAGATCCTTCTGGAACTGGAAAAAGAATGTTCCTGGATGTATGAAACCAATCATTTGGTAGATGGGTTAGCTCAGACAGATAAAGAGGGTAGATTTATTAAGGGAAGGATTAATTATACAATATGGAGTGATGTTTTTATCTGTCCTGAATGTCATGGGGAAATTGTTTTATGGGATCTTTCTGTAGATAAATCTTCCGGTTCTATTAAGAAAACATTTAGCTGTAACCTTTGTTCTGCTTTACTTTTTAGAAATAGACTGAAAAAGTTGCAAAAAGAAAAATATGATATTTATATAAATGAGACTGTAAGGCAGGTAAAACAGATTCCTGTCCTGATTAATTATACCTTCAGACCTTACTGGTTTCCCACCCTCCCCCTTCCTGAAGGTTATAATACAGAGCAGCCCAAAAAAAGCCACGGCTTAAGTCATGTTCATCATTTTTATACACACAGGAATTTATATGTCCTTTCATCTTTTTATAATAAAGCCTTAAATTATATTAACTCACGAACAGGTAAAGCTTTAATATTTATCCTGACTGCAGTGAGAATGTTTTCTTCAAGACAGGCAAAATTGCAACCAGAAAAGTTTTTCAAAAAGAGAGGCCAGAGCATTTCATATGTTACAGGCACTCTTTATATACCCTCCTTTTCAGTGGAAAACTGTCCTTTACTCAGTATTAAAAACAGGATGGCTCTTTTAAAGAAAACACATCATACCCTCTCTCATAAGTCTATTGTAATAAGCACTGAATCTTTAAAAACCATGTTTAAAGAATCTTCTGTGGATTATATTTTTACAGATCCTCCCTTTGGGGGAAATAAAATGTATTCGGAACTGAATTATTTATGGGAGGCTTTTTTGAAAGTAAAGACAGATAACAGAAAGGAAGTAGTTCTGAATATAAAACAGAAAAAAGATATTTTCTCTTATCAGGCTTTAATGGAAGACTGTTTTAAGAGCTATTACAGATTGTTGAAACCCGGCAGATTTATTACCATAGAATTCCATAATTCCAGTAATAAGGTATGGAGAGCCATTCAGGAAGCCATAAGAAAATCCGGTTTTATAATCTCTCATGTGGCAATGCTGGATAAAAAACAGGGCAGTTTTAAACAGGTAACCACTTTTAAGGCACCGAAACAGGATCTTGTTATAACTGCTTACAGACCTCTTGAAAGTTCACTGAATTCTTCTGAACTTAAAGATGTAACAGATGAGGAGATAGTATGGGATTTTATAAGAGAATATCTGGAAGATTTACCTTCAGTTCCTCCCTCCGGAGAGGTTGTTTCCGAAAGGACTCCCGGATTTTTATTCGATAGACTTGTGGCTTATTTAGTTCAGAGAGGTTATACTGTTCCTCTCTCTGCAGGAGAGTTTCAACAGAAATTAAGTGAGAAATTTCTTTTACGTCATGGGATGACATTTGTTTCTTCATAGAGTTTAAATTATTAAAAAATTTTAATATTTTTTTAACAAATTTGAAACACCTTGTTGTCTGATTTAGTGTATGATATATCTAAACAGAGGATGTGATACTTTTATAAAGGAGGTGATAAGGAAAGTAACTGTTATAAAAAGTCTCGGTCTTTTGTAAATTAAATTTTTAAAGAGGTGAATAATTATTATGAAAAAGACATTAGTATTAACAGTGGTTATGATTTTAGCCCTTTCTCTATTTGCCTGGGCAGCCGAAACAAAGATAAAGATTACAGATACGGTAAACATTGATAATTCTACAACTAGTAAAGGTATTGTTATAGATAAAGAAGAACTCCTTTATCATACCAGCGGAGAAGCGTCTGTTTTTGCTGCGCTCACAGAGTGGTGTAAATTTATGAGTGGTAAAGACCCTCAGGCAGCAATTCCAATACAGGAGTTTCTTAATGAATTAAAGAATGCCCCTGCAGGTAGTGCTGTATATACATCTCTTGTGAAAGAGATGGACAGTGGAAAGGGAGACTATATAGCAGCAGATGGTTCTAAAATAAAGACTCCAAATCTCGGTGCTAGCCACTTCAGTGGTGAGGTTGTGGCAGGCAGGGGTAAATATTATTATGCTACATCCCCCGGCGAGATACATACAGTTCAGGATAATACAACAACAACAAGTAAAACAGTAAACAAAGGTGGAGGAATATATAATGTCACTACTAATATTACAAGTGGTACAAAGTATAAAACATTTGGTAATGCCTATTGTAGCCCCATAGTATTAGATCTTGATGGTGATGGTAAGCTTGAAGCTTCTAATGGAATCTGGACACCTCATGCTGGAATGCTCGGAAACACAGCCATTTTTGATATAACAGGCGATGGTTTTGACGAAGTAGTAGAATGGGTAGGGCCAAATGACGGAATACTTTTCTTCCCCGATGAAAATCCTGAAATAAATGGTAAAGACCTGTTTGGTACCGTAGGTGGATATACTGATGGTTATCAGAAACTTTCCTTATATGATAAAGATAAAAATGGTGTTCTTTCTGGTGATGAATTAGCTGGTATGAAAGTCTGGACAGATAAAAATGGTAATGCCAGAGTTGATGCCGGTGAAGTCAAAACACTTGGTGAACTTGGAATTACAGAACTTGCTCTTTCTCATACAGACTTTACATCGTCTTTCGTACAGAATGGTGTCAGGAAATATAGCTGGGACTGGTTCCCAACATATTGTGGTATGGAGCTAGTTTCAAAGTAGTAATATACATTTAGTAATTATTAGACAAAAGTAGATCCAGATACTGGATCTACTTTTGCTAAATTTTTTTAAATCAGCTAAAGGCATTGATTATTTGTACATTCCTTGCCTCTAAGAAATGTTTATTAAGTATTAAAGACTGATTAATTTATGTTATGCTAAAATTTAAAAATCAAAAGGAGAAACAACATGAGTAGAACTGCAAAAGTATTGATACTGGTTTTCTGTTTTACTTTATTACTCAGTTCTATTTCCTATGGTGCAATCAAACTTGACAGAGGAGCACTGTCAACTAAATATGGAGTAAAATTTCAGGATTTTAGAATCTGTCTTCTTTCCAAAACGGGAGATTTACTTGTAGGAATGGAAAAAATCACTGATGTAAATTTAATAAAACAGGGAAAAGTATATAAAATATACATATTTAATTTAGATATAAATGAGAATAAAATTCTGAATTCTAAAATAGCCTATTGTGATTTTGACAGGTTTGAACAGGTAGTTTTATCTGATGATGGGAAAAACCTTCTTATGATAGGTAATACAGGGACAAAAATATCACTTCTGAATATTTCCACCATGAAGGTATCAACAATTTTTGAACATGTAAAAGGCAAACCCGGTTTTAGATGTGAACCCATAGGTCTTTACTATGAAGGAAAGTTTTATGTAAAAGGTTATGCATATAATGCTGACCAGTATTCAGAGGGGCAGTATATCGCCAGAGTAGATATTACAAAAAAAGAAAAAAGTCTCTTTGAAAACACTGTTAATATAGATGAAGTTATAAAAGATTTAGGTGGTGATATCACAACTTTTTATCTTATTTCACCATATAGAGGCTACTTTGCAATTGAAAATGAAAAAAAAGATGGAGAACATCTTGTAGCACATCATGATGGAAAGGTTATAAAAATAGATAGCGGATTAAGTATAACGGATTTAGTAGGAAGTAACAACAGGGTAATTTATAATGTTGTAAGGAAAGTGAATACAAAGCCAGAAACAATATTGATGGATGTAATAACAAAAAAGAAGTGGGTTCTTGGAAATTATGTTGGCTATTCTTCCATAAGTCGTGATGACGGAAAGGTTGTTATAGTAACTAACTTTGATAGTGGCACAAAGGTAAGAATGAGCTATTATTCTGCCAGAGATAAGGATGGTTATAAAACAAAGGCCATAACGGATCTGCAGCATGTTGTGCCAGGACATATTATTCTTTCAGCAGATGGAAAAGTTTTTGCCTATCTTTCAAGGGATCTAATTATAGGTAAATTATAGACATTACTCCTGTACAGGAGACTGTACAGGAGTAATATAAAGCACCTCTTAGAGCGTGTCTGAAAAATCTCAGAACGCAATTAATCATATTGTGGAGCCGGCTTGAGCTGGCAAGATGCCCGATCCACAATAATTTACCTATACCTGAGTAGTTACTAGTTAATAGAGAATTGGGAGATAATCGTTTTCAAAAGAGCTTTTCATGTTCACTTTATCCCAGTTAAGAAATTTCTCTGATGGGCAATTTGTTCCTGTTGCACGATAAAATTAGCAAATACTCCCTATGCACTATTCTTTCCCGCACATAATTGAATATTATTCTAAAATTATTATATCACAATTTTCTAAAAAGAACAATTCTATTTGTATTTGTTCCTTTCGTATTATTTGAAACACCCCATATATTAGCAGTTTTTGTAAAGATCTGTTCATTTATCATAATTCCTTCACAGATAAAACCTGCTTTTATACCAGATGGTACAACATACTCCTCAAGCTTTACCTTACCATTGCGAACTTCTCCTACTTCAAACGCCACATAACCAGAAGAAAAGGTAATTCTGTATAACTCCTTAAAAACATCTCCCATAACATCACACCAGGACTCGACCTTCTTGGGCATAGTAATTTTTTCTCCTATTTTAACTGCATCTATCGAATTAAACCAGCATCGAAGCCAGTTATCATTATCATACTGCACAACATCAAGAAAAGGTGGAGAAGTAACAGTAAGTTTAACTGAATTATCCTGTATTTCCTTTGTATATCTGGCATCTTCAGTAAGAAAAAGTGCTTTTTCTGCGATATTTTTTAACCTGCCAATCTGACTTTCTTTAACATCTGAAAGTAAATTTCGACTTTTCTTTAAAATTATTTTTTTTGTATCCCTGTAGTCAGGTATCTGGCTTCTTTTCTCATTTATTTTTTTCTGGCTAACAGGGCTTACTGCTTGATTAGGAGGTAAAGTATAAACTGAAAAAAAACCGCTGGAATGACCTGTGAGTCTATTGGTTGCCACCATTCTGATCCATATATCCAGTTCATCTTCTAAATTCTCTTCTTTTCTTTTTTTTAGATAATCTTTTAAGGATACTATTTCTGCTTCTGTTTTTGGATGGTAAAACATAGATAAATCTATATCAGCTTTAGCCTTATCATCAATAGGAATATTTTCTAATCTTTCGTCAAGTTTTACTAAATCAGGTATAAAAAGTCTGGCATAACATAAAATCTTACTCAGGGGATTTATGTCATTGGCTATTATATTTCTATCTAAAAGAGCTGCTTCAATTACTGTAGTTCCTCTCCCGGAAAAAGGATCATAAATGGTATCACCGGTTTTTGTTAACCATTTTATAAAAAAATTTGGCAGTTGAGGTTTAAAACAGGCTCTGTAGGCTATTTCATGCAAACTACTGGCCTGCCTTTGTTTTGATGTCCAGAATTCATTTATGAACTTTGGATATTCTTCACTATTTATTTCTATAGAGTCAATAATAGTATTTTGACTGCTACAGGCAAATAAATCATCATTTTCACGATAGATAAAATTTGACAGGTATTCTCTCACAACTGAGTGATTATTATTTGTTATAACGTCCATAATTATTCTACTTTCATATAATATCTGAATTACCTATAAATGTCATCTTCTACCTGAATATAACATTTCTTTTACGTCGTTTTCAAGGTTTTTAAGAATAATTTTACTTTCACCTGCCCCATACACTATCCCACGAATCAATTCGTGGGCTTTCCCCGGGGATCGTAAACTATCTTATCTTTTAAACGCTTCTGACTGCTGCTGCCTTTTTTGTAACGATTTTCCCTTCCACAATTTCTATCTCTACAAAATTATAGATATAAGTTCCCTCAGAGATGAAGGTATAACACCAATACCTGTAAAAGGAGAGGTTCCGAAGATCTGATATGTTCTTTAAGTAAGAAGTGAGCAACCTTCTGTTCACTTCTTACTTAGTCTATATGTAAAATCGGCGGAGGAGGTGTAGGTGGTTTATCTCCTCTGATAAATATCCCTAAATGAATATAGGGTCTGCTTTTTTCCGGATTAAATGGTGTCTCTCCTTCATAATCATGCCACCGTTCTAAAAATTCTTCTCTTTTCATAGAGCCTCTGCTTCCGAAAAGAGACGGATCTTCAAAGTAGATATTCTCTTTATCCATTCCTATCAAAACCATATAATGACCGGATTCCCAGACCTCAGACCAGGGTTTCTCCAGATCTTCGCCATCACGCCATGCCTGTCCGTCTACGATTACAGGTCTTCCTGCCTTTATTTCTTTTTCTAGATCTTCCAGGGTAAGGTTTTCTTTGAGTTCTGCCTGAAGACCTTCCTGCCGGGTTACCCTTACAATATCATCAGGATGAGTGCCATTTGTAGTGGTATTGAGCTTTTCTATAAGTTCTTCTTCTGTATATTCTGTCCCTGTCCAGTACATAAGTACTGACTGAAGTGAGGAAGCGCCGCAGGAATAATCAGTGGTCTGTCTTGTATCAGGTAAATTAAGTAAAAGAGATGTTGTTAATTGCCCTGTGAGTTCAGGTTTTAAGCTGTTATAAGTGGGTTCTTCAATTATTGTCAGAGTTGCTGGAGAAGATGAACCTGAAATAAGATTTCCCATAAGTGTGGCATCTTTAAAATTCATATCTTTCAGTTTGAAATTCATTCTGTCTTTTTGTTTTTTTACAGGTATTTCTATATTCTGGGAAGGACTTTCCTGTATGGCAGGTATGGCAACACTCAGAGCTTCCTTTGAAAGAGTGACTTTATTATTTAAATCACTCAGGGGAAGGCTACTTATTTGTTCAAATTTCAGATCCTTTTTTACTCTACCAGTTGTTATAAAACCTGTTGTTGTTATATTAAATGGAGAATTATTAGTAATAAACATAAGGTACCTCTTTTAATATAAATTTATAAAAGCTCTTTAATTAAAGTAACATTTTATTTTATGAAATTCAATTATAAAATGTTAAATTTTTGTTAAAATTTAGACTTTTTTGACTACTTCTTCATACATGGCTATGACATATTCTAAGGGTACATCTTCAGTGATTATAGTAGTGGGAGCCATAATATAGCCTCCACCGGGAACCATTATGGATAAGATCCTTCTTACTTCCCGGCGTATTTCGGATACACTCTTTATGGCCTGCAGGTTAATTCCGCCGTGAAAAGCAATTTTTCCACTATATTGTTTTTTTAATTCTTCAGGGTTCATACCCCTTGAGTTTCCCTGAAGGGGATCTATTATATCTACTCCCGTTTCGTACATGACGGGAAGAAGACCTGCAATGGAACCACAGGAATGATGCATTATTTTAAGTCTATAAGATTTTGCAAGGAAATAATGTTTTTCCCATAGAGGTTTTAATATTTCTCTGTATATTTTTTCACTTATTAAAGAATTCTTCTGGCCTCCATAATCATCTCCGTAAAATATTATATCTATCATACCTTTACCTGCTTCAAGGATTCTACGGTTATATTCGTAAAAGAAATCTGAGATTTTCTGAAATATCTTTAGCAGGAGAGGATCTTTTCTTACAAGCCCTATGTACATATCTTCAATACCGTAGAGATTACCCGCTAGATGAAGAAAATCACCATTCCCCGGAGAGCCGGTTATTATGGCATAATTTTTATATTCTTTACACTGATCTTTTATTGATGTGTAATTAAACCATTCAGGATCAGGCCATGGATATGTATCTATATCTGTAGATATTGCTTTTTTTAATGGACAACTTCCGTAGTCATACCAGGTAATTCCATCTCTTATAATCGGTTTTCTTCTGACTCCAAATAGATTAATACTTGTACCGTCAGGTTCTGTTTTTAGTGGTGGCCCTGTATGAGGGGGAATAACCACACGTAAATCGCACTTAAGTTTTTCAAGTATCTCCGGGTCTACAGTGCTTACCAGTGGTGTTACAATAGCTTTTCTGTTTTTTATATGGAAATATTTATAAAGTTTTTCCTGAAATTCCGGAGTACAGGAAAAATTCATAGGGACTCTATCAGGTGTTTTAAAGTTTAATGTAGTAATAACTCTTTCTTTTGGAGTCATAAAATTTTCCTTATTATGAAATAGTTTATCAAATTATTTACCAGGCGTCAAAAATATTCTTTCTGTAAATAATTCTATGAAGATTAAATTGGTACGGCAACAGGTAAGTTTGTATCCATATGGTGAGGCTGTCCCTGTCCGGGCTCTTACGCAAAATCTATGATCCTGTTACAATAAAATCTGTTATTACAGAATATACAGTTTTGTATTTATTTGAGTTATAACTTTCTCCTTTGACGGCATATCTTTTGCTCCAGAGCCCGGACAGGGACAGTACATACATTACGCTTCAGGAGCCTATTTTTTAACTTTTATCACAGAAAAATTTACAGGTGGAAAATATTTGACTTGTCTATTAGTAAAGTTTATAATTCAAGAGTATGTAAATTTTTATTTTTTATCCTTAAATGAAGCCAGTTTGATAGCTATATTTAAAGAAATGGAGAATTTTAAATGTTAATTCAGAGAAATAAAGTCGTATTCAGTGTTTTTTTTCTGTCCCTGGGAATAATTATAAGTTTAATTTGTCCGGTTTTCGGAAAGTTTATTTATCCTTCTGCCAGAATGGATGATGTTGTAGATAATTATCATGGAACAAAGGTGTCTGATCCATACCGATGGATGGAAGATCCAAATTCAGAAGAAACGATTTCCTGGGTAGAGGAACAGAATAAATTGACCTTTGATTTTTTAAATAAAGATTCCGAAAGAGAAGAGATTAAAGACCGCTTAAGTCTGCTATGGAATTATCCGAAATATACCCTTCCTCGTAAAAAAGGAGTTAGATATTTCTTTTATAAAAATGAGGGACTTCAGAATCAATATGTCCTTTATATGCAGAAAAGCCTTGATGGAGTTCCTGAATTGGTTTTAAATCCAAATGAATTAAGTGAAGATGGAACTGTGTCACTTAATAGAGCTTTTTTCAGCCATGATGGAACCCTTATGGCTTACGGTCTTTCTACTTCAGGAAGCGACTGGCAGGAAATTAAGGTCAGAAATATAGATACAGGAAAGGATTATAATGAAGTTATAAAGTGGTTAAGAGTAGGCGGAGTTACCTGGAAGCATGATAATTCGGGTTTTTATTATAGCCGTTATCCTGAACCGGGAACAGTAGCAAAAGAAGATGAAACAAAATATAATCGTGTTTATTTTCATAAATTAGATACTCCTCAGAAAGATGATATACTTGTTTATGAAAGACCTGATTTGAAGGAACTAAGTTTTGCTCCTTTTATTACAGATGATGGAGAATATCTTATATTATATATTTTTGAGGGGACAGATCCTAAGAATCGTATCTATTATTGTAAGGTGGATAGTAATGAAGATTTTATTCCTTTACTTGATTCTGGTGATGCATCTTATGATTTTATAGATAACATAGAGTCTACTTTCTATATTAAAACAGATCTGAATGCACCTAAAGGACGTATTATAGCTATTGATCTTAATAATCCGGCAAAAGAAAACTGGAAAGAGATTTTGCCGGAACAGGAAGATACTATGTCTTATGTTACTATGGTGAACAATCAGTTTGTTATTGAATATATACATGATGTATGTTCAGTTTTAAAATTATATAATACAGACGGAACATTTTCCCGGGATATTGAATTGCCTGCTCCCGGTTCTATTGCCGGTCTTACAGGAGAGCGTAAGGATACAGAAATGTTTCTGGCTTTTAACTCTTTTTTATATCCTTCAGCTATGTTTCGTTATGATTTTAAAACGGATAAATTAACTTCTTTTCGTAAATCAGAGATTAAATTTGACCCTTCAGGGTATGAGACAAGACAGGTATTTTATAAATCAAAAGATGCCACAGAAGTGCCCATGTTTATTACCTGCAGGAAAGACATTACCCTTGACGGGAATAATCCAACTATTTTGTATGGGTACGGTGGATTTAATTACAGTATAACCCCCTTTTTTTCAATACCAACTGCTGTCTGGCTGGAACAGGGTGGAGTTTATGCTGTGGCGAACATCAGAGGCGGGGCAGAATATGGAGAGGATTGGCATAAGGCAGGTATGCTCGATAAAAAACAGAATGTCTTTGATGATTTTATTTCTGCAGGAGAATGGCTTATTGAAAATAAATATACCAGTTCCTCCAGGCTTGCTATAAATGGTGGCAGTAATGGAGGCCTTCTTGTGGCGGCCTGTATGACCCAGAGGCCGGATCTTTTTGGCGCTGTAGTGTGTGATGTACCTCTTACTGATATGCTTCGATATCATAAATTTACTATTGGGTATTTCTGGATTTCTGAATATGGAAATGCAGAAGAGGATCCGAAGGATTTTAATGTTCTTTACGCCTATTCTCCTCTTCATAATGTTAGATATGGCCTTACCTATCCTCCTACATTTGTAATGACCGCAGATCACGATGATCGTGTTGTAGCTTCTCACGCTAAAAAGTTTGTTGCCACTCTTCAGGCAAAGGATTCCGGGGAGAATCCCATCCTTCTTCGTGTTGAAACCAAAGCAGGCCATGGAGGAGGAAAACCCACTTCTAAAGTGATTGATGAATACAGTGATATATTTGCTTTTTTATTCAAGCTATTCCGTATGAAGTTTGTTGAGAAGTGAAAAAAATCATTTCTCTTTTCTAATATCTGTTATATGGTTCAGAATAACATGAATCAGACTGAATTACCTGCGAATAAATTCGCAGGTAATTCAGAAAAGATGCAGATTCATTATAAGCAAGCTGTGTATCAAAGGAGTGAAAATCTTTTTTCAATTTTTCAAGAGAGACGAAATCCCCTTTTTTCTTTAAATAAGCCACTTCTCCGTGTAAATCCTCTCCCTCCTGATTTTGAAATTCTGTAAAGACTTTTCTGGCTTTTGGTTCTTCCTATAACCAGTTGATTTTTACCCTCTTCATTTTTTTTCCTTATAATCTAAGTACCGCTCCAGGTAAAAAAGTATCCAAAAAATTTTAAATATACACACCTGTCCCTGTCCGGGCTCTGGAGCAAAAGATATGCCGTCAAAGGAGAAAGTTATAA
>JAKJGF010000381.1 GCA_022704525.1 Bacillota bacterium
TGGCTCATAATAATCTGGGTTTTGCCTACTATAACCAGGGAGAATTGTACAATGCAATTTTAGAATATAGAAAGGCCATTGAGTTAGCTCCTGATTTTGCAATGGCCTATAATAATCTGGGTAATGCTTACAGTGCACTGGCAAATTATGAACTCGCTGTAGATGAATACAAAAAAGCTATAAAGTTACAACCTGATTTGAGTCTGGCCCATAATAATCTTGGTTATGTCTATGGTAAGATGAATAAACATGATCTTGCTATACTTTCATATATAGATGCAATAAAGTTGACTCCCAATTTTGCAATGGCTCATATTAATCTGGCTATTTCATACAGTGAACAGGAAAGATATGATCTTGCAGTTACACATTATGAAAAGGCTATAAAATTAACTCCCCATAATTATGCAATTTACAGTGGCCTGGCAGATATTTATCATAAACGTGGTGATTATGATAAGGCAATAGAAAATTATAACAAATCATTGGATATATATGGCGAAAATGCAAAAATACATGAATCTCTTGCAAATCTTTATATAAAACTCGGAATATTTAAAAATGCTATAAAAGAGTACAGGAAAGCCATAACCCTGGATCCTACCAGATCTGATCTGTATAATGAGCTTGGCTGTATATATAATGAACTGGGACAATATGAAGAAGCCATTCTTGAATACAAACGGGCTATTGCTATAAATCCTTATGATTGGAAGCTTTACAGTAATCTTGGATATAGTTACAGTGCGAAAAAGGAATATTTGACTGCCATAGAAGAGTATCAGAAGGCTCTTAATCTGGAATCTGATAATGCCAGTGTATATTATAATATGGGCTGTGCCTATATGGATCTTAAGGAGTTTAATCAGGCTGCTATTGAATTTAATAAAGTTTTAAAGTTAACAACTGATAAGGAGTTATGCGAATGCGCAAGGAATGGACTGAACTCTATCAGGGAACTTGAGAAGATAAAATTATCTTCGAAAAGTAGTAATATAGATGATGCGTAATAGGTGATGTTTTATATAACTCCTTAATCTTTACTTTTCACACTTCCTAAAAAGTTATTTCTTTACTCACTTTCTTTTTATTATGCCATATACCCAGTGTTATGGTTTTCCCTGGTTTAAGGGGAGTAACTATTGCCAGAAGTTCTTCGTAATTTTTAATTGGTTCTCCATTGACTTCAACAATTATATCTCCTGCCTGTATACCTGCTTTACATGAGGCACTTCCATCATAGACATTTACCACAAGGACTCCATTTTTAATAGGAAATCCCCAGATCTCTGCCATATCCCGGTCTATATTTTTCAGTGTAACTCCAAACCATGGTTGTTCTTTTCCATTACTGTACTTTGAAGAATTAGCATTAGGGTAAGGATTTTCTATAACAGAAACACTTATAACCTTATTTTTTGAATTACGAAATAGAGATATTTTTATATTTTTTTTAGAATTAATCTTTGATATAAATTCAGCCAGTTCTTTTGCTGTTGAAATTTTCTGCCCATCAACACCTGTTATTATATCTCCACTTTGGATTCCTGCAAGACCTGAAGGGCCTGCAGGGAATACATAATGAATAAAAACACCATTCATATTTGGATAATAACCATATTTAATTGAAAGATCTCTTGTAAGCTCTCCTACCTGTATTCCAATCCATGGTTTTGAAAGCTTTTCTCCTTTGGAAAGTACCAGAGTAGTGAAAATTAATAGAATTAGTAAGGTAAAGAAAGGCTTGAAATGTTTAACCATGACATCATCTCTTTTCTGAAAAGTGTTTTATATTCATCATTATTAATCTAAAATCTGTTTATGTCAAGTGCAAATTTATTGCCAGAATTTTAGTGCATATATATCATAAATAAATGGCTGGAAGTTAACAAAATGTTAACAAAGATTTAACAAAAAAACTTTTCTTTTTTATGAGTATAGTGATATAATCTGTATAATAGAATAGAAAGGTATTGATAACTGTAATAAATAAAGCCGCTGAAAGGAATTAGTTATGATATCAGGTGATATAAGAAATATAAAAAGTTCTCAGGTTAATAAGGGTATAACTGCAGGGAAAAAGGTAGTTGACACTTCTGAGTGCCCCAGAGATAGTTTTGCTCATAATGGAGATAGACTTCAGACAAATGAAGTTATTATGCCTCCGGATCTGAGAAAAATAAATATAAATAAGACCCTTGTGAGCTTTGCTGAAAGTCTGGAAGCAAAACCTCATGAAGGGCAGGAGAAGGAATGGACCGTAATGTTCTATATGGATGGTGCCAATGATCTTGAACCTCATATAGCAAACGCCATGCTTGATCTGGAAAGAGTTGGTTCCAATGATAAGATAAACCTTGTATCTCAGGTGGCAAGACTTTCCCAGGATGAACTTAAAAAACTTT
>JAKJGF010000160.1 GCA_022704525.1 Bacillota bacterium
TACCTATTTAATTCCCCAGAAGTTTATCCCACCAGACTTTTAACTTTTCTTCTTCAAAAGCTCTGGTTTTTTCTTCTATTTTACTTTCCATTGTTTTTATTTCTAACATAAGTTGTTCAATTTTTTTATCTCTTTCATAGGTTTGATTTGCCAGTAATTTGTATTGTTCTGTCATCTGGAGTATTATACGCTCAAATTCATTCAGCTGGGTTTGAAGTCCATCTCTGTCAGCTTTGATATTTTCGTAATCTATGTTGAGCTGTTCATTGTTCAACTTTATGTTATTTAATTCTATTCTATTTAATTGTAATTCCTCTATTTCTTTTTTTAGTTGTTCAATTTCTTCATCTTTAATTTTTATCAGGTTATTTAAATGTTCTATTTTTCTATCTCTTTCTTTTGTTTGTTCAGCTAATTCTTTGTACTGTTCTGTCATTTGAAGCATAGACTCTTCAATTTCTTGAAGAAATATTTCCAGTATTTTTTTTTCTTTTATAAGCAATTCATTTTGATTAAACAGTTTTTTTTGATATTCCAGATTAATGTTTTCTACATTATTAAGATGACCTTTAATACCATTTAGTTGTTCATATGTCTGTTGCATAGATAATATTCCTTTTAATTATTTAAATTCCTTTTTCAAGCCGTTCCCCGAGGAATGGAGGAAGTCCTGCTTGAATGATTTTTTTAGCGGCACTTTTATAATCATATTCTATTTGTTGAAAAGTTATATTTTTCTTTTCAGAATCATAAACTAAATAACAGGCCATAGCTCCCTGTCCTCTTGCTTGTCCTACACTGCCTGGATTTATAAGATATAAACAATCAGAATTAACAGGAAAGGCTTTCCCTTTTATTGAGGGATTAAAAATTGAACCATCACCACGTTTAAACCATATGGCTTGACTATGGGTATGACCGAAAAAGCATAATTTTATATTTGGTTTATTATTTTCTAAAAATTCAAAATTAGCTTTTGTTTGATATTTATATGATAAATATTCATCCTTGTCAAGAGGAGATCCGTGAACTATATATATAGAATCTCCAACTTCTTGAGTAATGGTCAGTCTGGATAGAAATTCTTTGTTTTTTGGTTCCAGTCTTTTTTTTGTCCACTCTATAGCTATTTTTGCTTCAGTAGTAAAATCTTCCCCTGCTTCAAGATTAATAGCCACTCTATCATGATTGCCAAGTATTATATTAAAAGAATTTTCTCTTATAGTTTCTATACATTCATTAGGATTGGCACCATAACCTACAATATCTCCCAGACACATAATTCTATCTATATTGGATGCTTCAATTTTTTTTATAATGGTCTCCAGGGCTTCTATATTAGAGTGAATATCACTCATAACTGCATATCTCATAATAATCCTTCATTACTAATAAAATTTCCTTTTTAATTATTACAATATTGTAATTCTTTTCTGTTTATGTAAATCCTTCTAAAAATTTGCAGGAAAATTCTTTTCCCCTTTTTTATTCGAATTTTATTTGCGTAATTATAGAAGGATTTTATGTTAAATCGCCGAATTTACTGCTATAAAAGGACTAATTATTTTTCTGAAGGAGTGGGTTAGATGCAGCTTATTTATAAAGGAAGGAAGTTTCCAGTAACAGAAGCGCTAAAAAGTTATACAGAAAAGCGATTCCAGAAGTTAGAAAGACACTTTGATTATATCAGATCAATAGAGATTATTTTTGATACGGAAGGTAATCAGTATGTAGCTAAAGTTTTAATCGATGCTGATGGAAATATTGTTCGTGGTGAAGAAAGAAATATAGATTTGTATGCTTCTATAGATGGAGTAGTAGATGATCTGGTGCGTCAGTTGAAAAAATTTAAAGAGAAAATGAGTAGAAAAAGACAGTCATCTAATGATGTATCTACAGTATCCCCTGCAGAAGAAATTGAAGAAGAAGAGGAAGAAACTAAACCTGTTGTTGGTAAAATAGTCAAAACCAATCGTTTTGCCATGAAGCCTATGTCTGATGAAGAAGCAGCAATGCAACTTGAGCTCTTGAAATATAATTTTTTTGTTTATTTAAATGCCCAGAAAGAACAGGTTCATGTTATCTATAAGAGAAAAGATGGAAATTATGGACTTGTAGAACCTGAATTTTAAAATTTGCAGGAAATTCCACTTTTTTTTTCTTATAAAAAGTGTTATACTATTAAGTGGAGAGATTCTTCTCTCCACTATTTGTTACACCAATTTTTCAGGAAGGTGTCTTTATATGTTTGGTTTATTACTTAAAGCAATCTGGAATCCAAATAAAAAAGAGGTTAAAAAACTTAAAAAGATTGTTGATGTTATAAATTCTTTTGAAGAATCTATTAAAAGCCTCGATGATGATAAATTAAAAGGAAAAACAAATGAATTCCGTAATAGATTAGACAGGGGAGAATCTCTGGATAAGATATTGCCTGAAGCTTTTGCTGTAGTAAGGGAGGCATCCTTCAGGGTTATAGGTTTGAGACATTATGATGTTCAATTAATGGGGGGTATTGTTCTACATCAGGGCCGTATATCAGAAATGAAAACAGGTGAAGGAAAAACCCTTGTTGCCACTGCTCCACTTTATTTAAATGCTTTAACCGGAAGAGGTGTTCAACTGGTTACAGTAAATGACTATCTGGCAAAGCGTGATAGAGAATGGATGGGCCCCATATATGAATTTTTAGGACTCACTGTAGGTGTTATTCAACATTCTATGGAACCTCATGAAAGGAAGAAAGTATATAACTGTGATGTGGTTTATGTAACAAATAACGAGGTTGGTTTTGATTATCTCAGAGATAATATGGTTTATGATATAGAAGATATGGTTCATAGAGATCTTCATTATGCTATTATAGATGAAGTGGATAATATATTAATAGATGAAGCAAGAACTCCTCTGATAATATCTGGCCGTGGCACTAAAGCTTCAGATGAATACCATAGATTTGCCCGTCTGGTTAAAGACCTTAATAAAGAGACGGATTATACTGTTGACGAAAAGGCCCATTCTGTTCCTCTTACTGAAGAAGGGGTATTTAAGGTAGAAAAATATCTTGGTATTGAAAATCTTTATGATAATGAAAATATGGAACTTACCCATCAATTAACTGAAGCCCTTAAAGCTAAAGAATTGTTTAAACGTGATGTTCATTATGTGATTAAAGATCAGGAAATTATTATAGTGGATGAATTTACCGGCCGTTTGATGTTTGGCAGGCGTTATAGTGATGGATTACATCAGGCTATAGAAGCCAAAGAGGGTGTCAAAGTCAGAAGTCAGGATCAGACGCTTGCAACTATAACATTTCAGAATTTTTTCCGTCTTTATGATAAACTTGCCGGTATGACAGGCACGGCAGCTACAGAAGAGGAAGAGTTCAGAAAAATTTATGGTATGGATGTTGTAGTTATACCTACAAATATGGCTATGGTAAGAGATGATCGTCCTGATGTTATTTATAAAAGCGAAGAAGCGAAACTAAAAGCTTTAATTGAAGAGATAGCAGAGTTAAATGAAAAAGGTGCCCCTGTCCTTGTAGGTACAAGATCTGTAGAAATGTCTGAAAGACTCAGTAAAATGCTCCATAAAAGGAAAATTCCTCATAATGTACTTAATGCCAAGTACCATGAGAAGGAAGCAGAAATTATTGCTCAGGCAGGTAGAAAAGGTACTGTAACTATTTCTACTAATATGGCAGGGAGAGGTACTGATATAATTCTTGGTGGAGATCCTGCCAAAGTGGCTTTAGCCGAGTTTAATGCATCTACAGAAGAAGGTAAATCTTATGATGAAATTTATAAAAGATGTAAGGAAATCTGTCAGCGTGAACATGATGAGGTGGTCTCTTTAGGAGGTCTACATATACTGGGAAGTGAACGTCATGAATCAAGACGTATAGATAATCAACTCAGAGGACGGTCAGGAAGACAGGGAGATCCCGGTAGTTCACGCTTTTATATAGCCCTTGAAGATGAACTAATGAGGTTATTTGGTTCTGATAAAATACAGGGATATATGGAAAAACTTGGCTATGATGATTCCATACCCATAGAACACCCAATTATAAGCAAACAGATAGAAGCTGCCCAGTCCAGAGTGGAAGCCCATCACTTTAGCATTCGAAAAAATGTTCTCGAATATGATGAAGTAATGAATCAGCAGCGTGAAGTGATTTATGGTGAAAGACGTAAGGTACTCAGCGGAGAAGATCTAACACCCCATATTATGGATATGATAGATCGAATTGTTCAGAATAAAATAGATATCTATGCTAATCCCGGTATGAACAAAGATGAATGGGACATTGCCGGACTTATTGAATCAATAAAAGAATTTTTTCTGTTAACAGATGATATCCCTTTATCAGCTTTAGAGGGAATGAATTCTAAGGCCCTTAAGGATTTTTTTCTCGACCTTGCTCAGAGTGCGTATAAAAGCAGGGAAGAGGAATTTGGAACTGAAAATTTTAAACGTCTTGAACAGATTATACTGCTGAGAATGATAGATACTAAATGGATAGATCATCTTGACATTATGGATAATTTGAGAGATGGCATAGGCCTCAGAGGATATGGAGGGAAAGATCCGAGAATTGAATATGAAATGGAAGCTTTTGAAACATTTCAGGAAATGATGGCAAATATACAGGAAGATACTGTTACATATATAATGAGAGCCAGACCCGTACAGGATGTAGGACGAAAGCAAAGGGTTTTTGTTATTTCAGGTACAAATAGAGATGAGAGCGCCCAATCCAGAGTTCCTGTAAAGAGAGGGCAAAAAATAGGTCGTAATGATCCATGTCCCTGTGGAAGCGGGAAGAAATATAAGAAGTGTTGTATTAGTAAGGAATCTGTCAATGCGTGAAAAGTGGTAGTACCTTTCATGATGTGGTATTATAATTGCAGTATATATTAATATACAGGCATTTTTATTTTTAGAAAGCTATCAATAGCTGGTTAAGGAAAAAAGCTGAAGACTGGTAGCTGAAAACTAATAACAAGGAAGTGAGCATAATGGTAGAACTGAATGAAGAAGGAATAGATAAACTTGAGGCAAGGATTGCTGATATAGAGGTGTACCTTTGACCTGTTCTCCAAGAGAGAAGATCTTGTAATCCTTGAACGTAAAATGGCATCTGCTGATTTCTGGGATGATCAGAATAATGCCCGGGTGGTATCTCAGAAATTTAATAATATAAAAGAAGAGATTGCTCTCTGGGAAAATCTTAGAGATAGGATTAAGGATATTAGTGAATATTTGAAATTTATAGATGAACATGACGAAACTTTTAGAAAAGAACTTCAGAAGGAAGTAGATAATATAGAATCAGAGCTAGAAAAGTTAGAGCTATCATCCCTATTAGATGAAGAATATGATGAGAACAAAGCTATTTTGTATATTCAGGCCGGTGCCGGTGGTACAGAATCCCAGGACTGGGCAGAGATGCTTCTCCGTATGTACTTAAGATGGGCGGAAAAAAATTCTCTTGATACAAAGATTGTAGATCGTTCAGTCGGTGATGTTGCAGGTATAAAAAGTGTTACTTTTATGATATCAGGTAAATATGCTTATGGATATTTAAAATCAGAAAAAGGTGTTCATAGATTAGTTCGTCTTTCTCCATTTGATGCTGCAAATAGACGTCATACGTCTTTTGCTTCAGTAGATGTAATACCGGAGATTGATGACCATATTGAAGTTAATATTAAACCTGATGATATTCTGGTAGAGACTTTTCGTTCCAGTGGAGCCGGGGGGCAGCATGTTAATAAAACCGATTCGGCAGTTCGAATAAGACATTTACCTACAGGTATTATTGTTCAGTGTCAGAACGAACGTTCACAACATTCAAATCGTATGACAGCTTTAAGGATACTTTATTCCAAACTTTTTGAGTTAGAGAAAAATAAACAAAGGGAAAAACTTGATAACCTTAGAGGAGAACATATGGAAATCGCCTGGGGAAGTCAGATAAGGAGTTATGTATTTCACCCTTATAATCTGGTAAAGGACCACAGGAGCCTTTACCAGATGAGTAATTCTTTAGCAGTAATGGATGGAGAACTTAATAGTTTTATTTATCATTATCTTAAATATAATAAAAAATTAAAAAACGATCAGAGTAGAAAGGTAGCTGTTATAAAATGAGATTTGTTATATTATTTATTCTGATTAGTCTTTTTCTTGTTTTCCCTGCCAGATCAGAAACAATTCAATTTACTGTAGATCTGGATAACACTAATCCATTTACTTCTCAGACTATGGTCGGAAGTTTTCTTACCCAGTGTATAAAAGAGTTATCAGGAGCTGAAATAGCTATTCTATGTAGCAGTGGTATAAAAGGTTCTATCTATAAAGGTACTACTGATAGTTCGGTTTTGCCCAATTTATTTTATTTCCCAGAGGATAAAGTGGTGTTAATAGAACTTACCGGAAGACAGATAAAAGAAATTATGGAAAGGAGCATAGCTGATTATCCTGATGAAAGTGTTAATTTCCTTCAAGTTTCCGGTTTAATCGGTACCTTTGACACTTCCCTTCCTGCAGGTCAGAGAATTATTGATATTTATATAGGTGGTAATATTATAGACTTAAAACGTAATTATAGAGTTGCTGTAGATGATAAGTTAGCCAGTGGTTTTTCAGGTTATATTATATTTACTCAGGGAAGAATACTGAATAGTAGTTCTTTAACATTGAGAGAAACAGTTAAGCAATATATTCAATCTCACCCTGTTATTGGCCGTCCTGAGAGGGCAGGATTAAAGAGTAGATAAAAAAGCAAATTACCTTGACTTTTTATCTTTTTAATGTATAATTATAATAATCTGGCGGCGTAGCTCAGGTGGCTAGAGCGAAGGCTTCATAATCCTTAGGTCCAGGGTTCAACTCCCCGCGCCGCTATCAGGTAGTAGTAATTCCCCTCTAAGAGGGGTTTTTTACTTATAGGGAGAGTATATTATCTGATATCTGGGATTCAGGAGAATCACTTTGCTTGATAAAATAAAATCCTATATTCTCAAAGAGAATCTTATTAACAGAGGAGATAGTATAGGTGTTGCTGTCTCAGGCGGTATAGATTCTGTAGTTCTTTTAGACCTTCTCTGTAATCTTAGAGAGGTTTTTCATATTAAGCTGGGTATTATTCATTTTCATCATAATGTAAGACCTTATGGTTGTGAAACAGATAAGTTTTTTGTATCCCAGATAGCAAGAGATAGGAAGTTGTCAATTATTATTGGATATGAGAATGTTCTGACCCTGGCCAGAGAACAGTCCAGAGGTATTGAAGAAGTAGGTAGAGATGCCCGTTATAATTTTTTCAGAAATATAATCTCAAAAAATTTCTGTAATAAAATAGCCTTTGCCCATACATATGATGATCAGGTAGAAACCATTTTAATGAAAATTTTGAGAGGATCGGGACTGAAAGGTCTATCAGGTATGTCTCCTTTTAGAGAAGGTATATTTATACGACCCTTGCTGGAGATAAGCCGCCAGGAAGTAGAGGATTATGCCAGAAAAGAGGGTTTGTGTTATCGTCAGGATCAGACTAACGGGGATCATAATTTTTTGCGTAGCAGGATAAGATATTCTTTGCTTCCTTTAATTAAGCATGAGTTTAATCCTAATATTTCCAATACTCTGGTTCGTCTATCTAATGTTTCCAGGCTTGAAGATGATTTTTTAGATAATCTCTCAGTAGATGCACTTAAGGATGTAATAATCAATTTTTCTAATGAAAGTTTTATCTTAGATGCTAATATATTATCTAAATATCATATTGCAATGAAGAGGAGAGTAGTTAGAAAAGCAATATTTACTTTGCTTGGTGATTTGACTTCTGTGGATTACAATTGTATTGAGATAATTTTAGAACACCTCAGGAGAGAGACAGGTAAAATATTAAAATTCCCCGGTCTTGTAATTAGAAAAGAATATAATAGATTGATTTTGTCAAAACTTCCTGATAATTTTGAGTCAGTTTTGTATGAGAAAGAGCTTAATTTTCCAGGGGAAACCATTTCTGATTTTTTTGGTATAAAAGTAATAATTACAATAAAGGAGCAGAAAGGTGACATGATAAGTGATAACTTTAGAGCTAATCTCGATAGAAAAACAATTTCTACCCCCCTTTTTCTAAGGAACAGACGTAAAGGTGATAGATTTATTCCTTTAGGAATGAGAGGTAAAAAAAAGTTGAAAGATTTTTTTATAGATGAGAAGGTGTCAAAATTTAAAAGAGATAAAGTACCTCTTATCGCTGATTCTAAAGATATTATGTGGGTAGTGGGAATGAGAATTGATGATCGTTTTAAAATACAGGCTCATACTGATAAAATAGTTACTATAGAGGTTAAGCCTGTATAAACGTAAAAAGTGAAGAACGAAGAGTGAAGGGTGAAGAATAATATATAAATGTTACCAATTACCCCTCCGCCCATCACTCATCACGTATTACGCATTACACATTACGCAAAGGAGGTACTATGAATATAGTAAAAAGTGTTCTCTTTTCTCCGGAAGTAATAGCACAGAGAGTAAAGGAACTGGGAGCGGAGATTACCAGTGATTATAAAGATAAAGAAGTCCTTTTTCTTGGTATACTGAAAGGTGCTTTTTTATTTATGTCAGATCTCTGCAGGTATGTAGATGTTAAAATGGAGTTTGATTTTATGGAGGTTTCAAGTTATTCCGGAGGAACATACTCTACAGGACAGGTTAGAATCCTTAAAGATATTGATACAAATATAGAGGACAAAAATATCCTTATTGTAGAGGACATTGTAGATAATGGTCTCACCTTAGACTATCTTGTAAACTATATTAAAGTAAGACAACCCAGAAGTTTAAAAATCTGTGCTCTTCTTGATAAGAGGGCTCATCGAAAAGTTCTTCTTAAAATAGATTATATAGGTTTTGACTGCCCTGATGAATTTGTTCTGGGTTATGGCCTGGATTATGGTGAATTTTACAGAAATTTACCTTTTATTGGTGTGTTGAATGAGGAATTCATTTCTTATCCTAAAAATGTATTGTAAAACACATATAAATGTGTTATAATGCTACCTATCTATTTGTTTTGTAAAGATTTTTATGAATTTTTACAGTAAAATTTTAATGTGATGGAGAATTTAAGAAGTGTCTAAAATGTTTAAAAATTTGGCCTTCTGGGTAATATTAATAATTGGTGCTATCAGTGCTTATTCTATTTTGAAGAATATTAATAGTGCTCAGGAAGAGATTAATTATTCCGAGTTTATTCAGTCTGTAAAGAAAGGTGAAGTAGATAAGGTTGTTATATACTTTACTAAAAATGAGCTTATTGGAACTAAAAAGCAAGGTGAGACCTTTAAAACTGTAATACCTTCAGAAGATCCTGCTTTAATACAGATACTTACTGCAAATAATGTAAAAATGGAATATAAGGATTCAAACGAAAATCGGTGGTGGGTTACGATTTTTTCTATATTTCCATATGTTTTGCTTTTTTTATTTTTCCTTCTTATATTGCGACAGGCTCAGGCCGGTGGAAGTCAGGCTTTTTCCTTTGGAAGAAGTAGAGCTAAAATAGTTGATGACAAGCGTCCCAAAGTTACATTTAATGATGTGGCAGGTATAGATGAAGCAGTTGAAGAGGTTCAGGAAGTAGTCGAATTTTTGAAATATCCACAAAAATTTCAATCTTTAGGAGCAAGAATACCAAAGGGTGTATTATTACTTGGACCTCCAGGCGCCGGTAAGACCCTTTTGGGACGTGCTATTGCGGGTGAATCAGGTGTCCCATTTTATTATATAAGTGGTTCGGATTTTGTAGAGATGTTTGTAGGTGTTGGTGCTTCCAGGGTAAGAGATCTTTTTGAACAGGCTAAAAGGAGCTCCCCCTGTATTGTTTTTATAGATGAAATTGATGCCGTAGGACGTCAGAGAGGAGCAGGATTGGGTGGTGGCCATGATGAGAGAGAACAGACGTTAAATCAACTTCTTGTAGAAATGGATGGTTTTGAACCAAATACAGGTGTAATATTACTTGCTGCTACTAATCGTCCTGATGTTTTAGATCCGGCTCTTCTTCGACCGGGGAGATTTGATCGACAGATTGTTGTGGATAAGCCTGATTTAAAAGGCAGAAGAGATATTCTGGAAGTTCATAGCAGGGGGAAACCCTTCAGTTCAGATGTGGATTTAGATATTATAGCCCGTAGTACAGCTGGTTTCTGTGGTGCTGATCTTGAGAATCTTCTTAATGAAGCAGCTTTACTTGCTGCAAGACTGGACAAAAAAACTATAGAAATGGAAGATCTGGAGGAAGCTATAGAAAGGGTTATAGCCGGTCCTGAGAGGAAAAGCAGGGTTATAATAGATAAAGAAAAAATAATGTTAGCCTATCATGAAGGAGGTCATGCTCTTGTAGCAAAGATAATCCCTCATACAGACCCTGTACATAAGGTTACTATTCTTCCCAGGGGTATGGCTTTAGGATATACACTTCATCTTCCTGAAGAAGACAGGCATCTTGTTACCAGATCAAAACTTCTGTCTGATATGACTGTTCTTCTTGGTGGGAGAATTGCTGAAGAATTACGATTTAATGAGATGAGCACAGGAGCTGCAGATGATTTAAAGAAGGTAACAGAGATTGCCCATAGGATTGTTTGTGAATATGGTATGAGCAAAAATCTTGGCCCCCGTACCTTTGGAAAAAAGCAAAAGCAGATTTTTTTGGGAAGAGATATTTATGAGGATAGAAATTATAGTGAAGAAATTGCTAAGAAAATAGATGAAGAGATTAAGAAAATCGTTGAGGAGAGATATAATATAGCAAGAGAAGTTATAGAGAATAATATGGATAAACTTAAGAAAATTGTAGATATTCTACTTGAGAAAGAAGTTATAGAGAAAGAAGAATTAGATAAAATTGTTCCAGTAATTACTACAGATGAAGTTTTATCAGAAGAAGAAAAAAATCAGGTTCATGAACTGGCAGATATTCAGAAGAGTTATTTGTAAATGAGCTGTCAGCTATCAGCTATCAGCTATCAGGTTGAAAAGAAAAGATAATTTAGCTTTTTTATGTAGAGTTTAATTAAAAATATTAGACCTTCAATACTAACCTTTTATAAGCTGAAAGCTGAAAGCTGAAAGCTGAAAGCTAAATTATGAAAAAGTTATATAACTTTTTGTTGACTTTCTTAGAGTGTTTTCTGGTATTTGGGATAATAGTATTATTTCTCAGTCAGATATTATATCCTGATATATTAGAGTATATATATCTTTCTTTCAAACAGGC
>JAKJGF010000161.1 GCA_022704525.1 Bacillota bacterium
ATGGCTGTAAAGAGATATAATGGATCCGGCCCTATGGCTGATGCTTATGCAGTTAGGGTAATGGGTATGGCCCAGAGTCAACCCTGGAGACAGGCCGGACTGGCTTAAATTTTAATTCTCCAGTGCAGGGGTAAGGCTTTGCCTTGCCCCTGCAATTATTTCACTTATTTAAACTCCATATAATATTCTTCCTGAATTGTTCCTGATGTTATAAAAAGACTGCCTTTTCCTGGTTTCATAGAACTGAACTGGATAGAGGTTTTTCCATCTTTTGTAACAGTAAAAGACGGTTTCGGAATACCATAGGAAGAATTTATTCTAACACCTGTACCATCGGCTACAGGATTACCAGAAGAATCAAGCACTGTAATATCAAGAGAATAGGTAAGATTAGTATAATCTGTCTGATTAACTGTTATCGAGTACGGAGCAACCAAATTATTACTATCGTAAAGAGCCCAGGAATTTGCTATTTTTCTTTCAGGGCTATAGGTAGTACTTACGAGTTTTCCCTGAATTACCATGGTTGTTGAATCTCCGCCATCCATATTAATGGCTTCCTTTACTCCCAGTTTTAAGAGATAATCTGCTATTTCTTTTAAACTCATACCAAGACTTTCAGGTTCTTGCCTGTCATCTACAGTGAGAAAGACGAGTTTATTATCTTCAGTAATACCTATGGCAGTATGACCTGCCCGCCGTGTTACATCATTTCCGCCGGGGCCTAATTCTTCTTCCTTTGCTGTTATATTTACATTTCCATTAGAAATTAACGTTGGCCCTGCTCCTATAGCATAAATAACCCCTGACCAATCTCTTCCTGAGAGGGATATTAATCTGTCATTCTGAACTTTTACCCTGTCTACAAGGATTTTTTTATCATATTTTATACCCAGGACACTTCTGGGAGGTCTTTTCTTAACCTCAGTACTTTCTATTTTTCCGTTTATCACTACGACTCCCAGGGGACCTCCGGAAATATTATAATAACCTCCGTTTACAGCTATAATGGACCCTGTACGAAGAGCCATAGAACTTGTAGTCTCTCTGCTTTTATTATTGTCCTTGGCCTGAATAGCTTTAAAGGTTATGTTCTCTTTTGTTAGATCAACAATGACTATATTAACAGTAACTACTCCTTTTTCTATTCCCTGGTACATTCTTGTCCAGACGATGCCGTCAGAAATAAAAGTTACACTTCTTTCATCAAATTTTCTGTAAAAATCAAAAACCAGTCTATCAGGATCCTTCAGATTAAAAACTTTAAAGTTATCTGTGGGAAGAAAATATTTTAATTTTATCTTTACCTGAATTGCTCCTTCACCTGTCTTTGATAGTGTTAACTCATCAAGAAGATTATCTTGAAATTTAAATTTATTTTTAATCCCCTTTTTTAGTTTTGTCTCCGGAAATTCTATTGTAAAGACAGGAGGATTTCCTTCTCTTATGATAGTACAGGGAATTTCCCGGCTTAAATCAAAGACTAATCTGACATGATCCTCATCTGAACCATAGCGTAGTGCTGTAATCAAAGTCTCTTCTGAGGCAAATGCATTAATAAGTAGACAGACCATGCTGATAAGAATAATAGCTAAACTCCTCTTCATTAGATCTTAATCCTTTCTATGATAAGTTGAAGCAAGAAGTTCTATTCTAAAATAATATTTCCTTCATAAATAATAAAAATCATCCCTTCTATTATTGTAATGAGACCACTTATACTTTATATTAATAGACTAAACTATTATATTATATGATTTAGTATATCTTATATTTATTATATTATAAGCATTATTTTATATTTAGCCTGCCAATTTGACTGTTATTACAATATTTTTCTCCTATTTTGACC
Organism: Bacillota bacterium; assembly: GCA_022704525.1. Classification (GTDB taxonomy): domain Bacteria; phylum Vulcanimicrobiota; class SpSt-956; order SpSt-956; family JAKJGF01; genus JAKJGF01. The sequence continues at coordinate 1,853 of JAKJGF010000161.1, forward strand.
CTGTAGATTTTTTGATTTTTTAATACAAAGTATTTCGCTTGATCTTTATAAAACCTTTATTTTACAAGATTTTTAAGATTTTTTAAAAAGTACTTGACAAAACTAGACTAAAGTATTATAATAATATTGCAAGCAGATAAAATAAATAAAACAAAAGAGGTGATTTGATATGTTAGTAAGATGGAATCCTTTTAATGAAATGAACTCTTTACAGAGAGAGATTAACAGACTCTTTTCTGACACTCTTATGAAAGGAGAAGGCACATCAGAAACTCCACTGGCTGGAAGAGCCTGGACTCCTGCTGTGGATATTGTAGAAAATGAGAAAGAGATCATAGTAAAGGTGGAACTGCCCGGAATGGAGCAGAAAGATATAGATGTAGCTCTTGAAGACAATCAACTTACCATAAAGGGTGAAAGAAAATTTGAGAAAGAAGAAAAGGGTGACAACTATATACGCCAGGAAAGAGTTTATGGTTCTTTCTATAGAGCCTTTACTGTAGGGACTGCTATCCAGCATGATAAAATAACGGCCAGTTATAAAAATGGTATTCTGGAAATAACTCTTCCAAAAGAAGAAAAAGTACAACCCAAGAAAATAGAGATTAAATAACTCTAATCGCTAATAATATTAATAGCAGTTGAAAGACTGCTATTTTATTTTGTACTCCTTCAAAAATAAAATTAATTAAAGGAAGTTAATTTTTAGTGCTGAATATATTAATTAATATGCATAGGAATTTTCATTATTGTTAAATTATTAATTTCAGTAGCAATAGACTTATGTGTTTAAATCTATGAGCAATCAGCTTAAGGAAAGCTGAAAGCTAAAAGCTAATTAACTCTAAGTACCGAGACAGGTAAAAAAGTATCCAAAAAATTTTAAATATATACACCTGTCCCTGTCCGGGCTCTGGAGCAAAAGATATGCCGTCAAAGGAGAAAGTTATAACTTAAATAAATGCAAAACTGTATGTTCTGTAATAACAGATTTCATTGTAACAGGATCATAGATTTTGCGTAAGAGCCCGGACAGGGACAGACTTGTGAGATGGATACTAACTTACCTGTTGCCGTACTAAGTTTAAGAATTATAACTGTTTTTAAGAAATCTGCAAAAAAAATTTGAAGGATCAAAATTATAATGAATTTAAAAATTTTTATTACTTTATTACTGGTTATCTTTTTACTATCTTCTTGCTGTAATATTGAACCAGATTCGAAAACTCCTTCTCCTCCTTCTCCTGTTTTTTTGAAAATGCACTTTATAGATGTGGGACAGGGAGACAGTATATTAGTGGAAACACCGGGAGGAAAAAATATGCTTATCGATGCAGGTGATAATTCTGAAGGTGAAAGGGTTGTATCATACATAGAAAAAGAAGGTATAAAAAGACTTGATGTTATAGTAGCTACTCATCCAGACAGTGATCATATTGGAGGCATGGATAATGTAGTAGAGTCTTTTGATGTGGGTAAGATATATATGCCTGATAAAACAAAAACAACTAAAACTTTTAAAGATGTACTGGTAAGTATAAGAGATAAGGGACTTAAAATTACAAAGGCCAGGGCAGGAGTAAATATTGATCTGGACCCTTCTATAAATGTTGAAATTCTGTCTCCCAATAGTGCTGAATATGAAGAGACAAATAATTATTCTATTGTTATAAAACTTGTATATGATAATACTTCTTTTTTACTTCCAGGTGATGCAGAAGGTTTTTCAGAAAAAGAAATGATTAAAAAGGGTTATGACCTTAAATCTGATGTTCTGAAACTTGGCCATCATGGGAGTCATAGTTCTACAACACCTGACTTTCTGGAGAAAGTTTCACCGAAATATGCTATAATATGTGCAGGTAAGGGAAATAAATTTGGCCATCCTCATAAGGAGACTTTAAAAAAACTTAAAAAAGCCGGCATTCAGCTATATAGAACAGATAAAAACGGAACTATAATAGCTATAAGTGATGGCAAAAGGATTGAATTTAATCTGGAAAGGGAGGATAATTAATGAATGTAATAATAGACAGGTTTGAAGATCTTTATGCAGTAGTGGAACTTGATAATAAAGAAATGGTGAATATGCCCTTGGCACTTGTACCTCCCGGCGCAAAAGAGGGAGATGTACTGGAGATTATAGTTAATCCTGGAGAAACTGAGAAAAAGAAAAAAGAAATAGAAGAATTGATGGAAAATTTATGGGAAGAATAGAGAATTTTATAATTAATTATGAAGGGCATGCAGATAGTGTTAATTCTGTTGCTTATAATCCCGATGGCCAGAGAATAATCTCAGGAAGTTCTGATAAGACAATAAGGGAATGGGATGTTTCTACAGGTAAATGTATAAGAGTTTACAAAGGCCATAGTGATAGAGTAAATTCAGTTAAATACACTTTAAAAGGTGATAAGATTATTTCAGGAAGTTCTGATAAAACTGTTAAAGAATGGTCTATTGCTTCCGGTAAATGTATTGGAACTTATAAAATGTTTGGTTCTATCAGTTCTGTAAGTTATAATCCTTATGGAGAAAGGATCATTGCAGGGGGAGATGGTAATGCAGTTACCGAAATTGATCTTACCAGGGGCAAGAGTATTAGAAATTATCTGGGAGATTATAGTAGTATAAGTTCTGTATCCTATAGTTCTGATGGAGTAAGGATTATTGCTGGAGGCCAGGCTGTATGGGATTATTATAGAGAAGATTATGAGTATAATTATATCAGTGAATGGGATTGTATTAAGGGAGAATTTTTTAAAAATTATGGCCCTCTTTTTCCTGTAATTACCTGTCTTGCTTACAACCCTGATGGAAAGAGAATAGTTTATGGCGGTTATGGTAAAATAATAGAAGAATGGGATTTATCTGCCATGAAATGTATTAGAACCTATGAAGGTCATACTGATGGTGTAAATTGTGTGTCTTATAGCCCTGATGGAAAGAGAATAATCTCTGGAAGCAAAGATAAAACAATTAAAGAGTGGAACAGTCTTACCGGTAAATGTCTTAGAACTTATGCCGGACATTGCGATATTGTAAATGCAGTGTCTTACAGTCCTGATGGAAGTAGAATAATCTCTGGAAGTAAAGATAAAACAATTAAAGAGTGGAATAGTCGTACCGGTAAATGTCTCAGAATTTATAATAGTAGAAATTATAATTATGTTATCTGTGTTTCTTATAGTCCTGATAGCAGGAAGATAATTTCGGGAACATTGGATGGTGTAATAAAAGAATGGAAGTCTCGTTCCGGTGGAAATATTGGAGTTTATGAAGGTCATGTGGGTAAAATAAATTCTCTTGCTTACAGTCCTGATGGCAGTAAAATAATCTCAGGAAGTTCTGATAATACTATAAGAGAATGGGATATAGTTAAGGGTCAGTGCATCAGAGTTTATGAAGGACATTCTGATGATGTAAATTCTATTTCTTATAGTCCTGAGGGTCTTAAGATAATTTCTGGAAGTAGTGATAAAACTGTAAAGATATGGGATGTCCTTACCGGAGAATGTTCTGGAACCTTTAAGGAACATTCAGATAAAATTTATTCCGTATCTTTCAGCACTGATGGCTATAAAATTGTTTCTGCCAGTCTGGATAATACTATGAAGGAATGGGATATTCTAAGTGGTGAATGTATTAGAATCTATGATTTAACACATTCTTCTCCTTTAAAATCTGTTATTTATAGTTCTGATGGAAAGAAAATTTTTTCTGGAACAAAATACGGTGGAATTAAAGAATGGGATACTGAAACAGGATTATGCATCAGGACATATAAAGGACCTTTATGCAGAATTACTGCTCTTTCATGCAGTCCTTATGGAGATAGACTTATAGCAGCCTTTGAAGATAAGACAATCAGAGAATGGGATTTAACAAGTGGAGAATGTCTTAACACTTATGAAGGACATGTTGATATAATTAACAGTATTTCTTACAGCTCTGACGGTAAAAGTTTTATTTCAGGAAGTAATGATGAAACTATTAAGAGGTGGAGTATAGGGAGTGGTAAGTGTCTTAAGACAATTTCGTGAGACCTAAAAGTTCTACCCTGTGTTCGCCCGGTTACGCATTATCCATTACGCATTTATGATAGAAATTTCAGTTGTTATAGGTACCTATAATCAGAAACACATACTTTCACATGTTCTTGGTACATTCTGTAAACAGACTTTTCCAATGGACAAATTCGAAGTTGTTATAGTAGACAGCAGTTCTACTGATGGTACTGAAGAACTTTGTAAAAATTCAAAATTTCCTTTTCATTTCAATTATTATAAGAAAGAAAATACCGGAAAGGTTCCTGCCAGAAACCTGGGAATAGAAAAAGCCAGGGGAGATGTGATTTTTCTTACTGATGGAGATGTTCTTGCTCATCCTTCTCTTATAGAACAGCATATGTATTATTATCGTAAATATCCTGGTTCTGTCATAGTTGGCCGACAGATGATAGTTCCTTCTCTTGAGAATTATATGGAAGAAGGACGAATCTGTTTCAGGAGAGATAATAAAGTTGCCGGTCAACATCTGCCCTGGCATCATCTTGTTACAGGAAATGCTTCTATATCAAAAGATTTACTTGTGAATCTGGGTATGTATGATGAAGATTTTCGGGGTTATGGGTGTGAAGATTATGAACTGGGTTACAGGATTGTTAAAAAAGGGGTACCGATTATTTATAACCCTGATGCAATAAATTATCACTGTCATCCTGTATCGTTTGAGGAAGATTGTAAAAGAAAGGTAGAAGCCGGTAGGGCCGCTGTTATCTTTTATAGAAAGCATAAATCTCTTAAATTAAAGTTTTATCTGGGTATTAATCCTGTTACTATGTTTATACACAGTTTTATCTCATCTGATGGTTGGTTTATAAAGAAATGTCGTAATTTATCAAATTCTTCAACTCTATGGAAAAATCCTACCAGACAGATTCTACTGGAATTTAATTATTTAACTGGAATTAAAGAAGAACTGGATGATGGGTGATCGGTATTCAACTCATTACCCTTCCGTCTCCCGTCTCCCGTCTCCCGTCTCCCGTCTCCCGTCTCCCGTCCCCCGTCTCTATCTCCACTAAGTACTCTTCTTATTGCTCTGGCAAGGTCGGTAATAGTCACAGGTTTTAGGAGTATCTCTCGGACTCCCAGGTTTATCGCTTTTTCTTTATCCAGAAGTTCACTGTACCCTGTGCAGATAATTACTGGTATTTCAGGACGGATTTTTAATATCTCTTCTGCAAGTACCATGCCTGTCATTTCTGGCATGGTATAGTCTGTAATGAGAAGATCAAAATCTCCGGGATTTTTCTTGAATAGTTCCAGAGCTTTTAAGCTATGATTTATAGATTTTACCTTATATCCCAGCTTTTTAAGCACTTTGTGTTCTACTCCTAAGAGTTCTTTTTCATCATCAACGAAAAGAATATTTTCATTTCCTGTAAATACCGGTTTTTGTAATTCTTTTGTGAATGTAATTTTTTGATGCAATCTGGGGAAAATTACCTGAAATTTACTGCCTTTATCAGATGTACTTTTAACACTTATTGTTCCTCCTATACTTTTTACGATTCCATAAACTACAGATAGACCAAGTCCACTACCTTCACCGGGTTTTTTTGTGGTAAAAAAGGGTTCAAATATTCTATCTAAAATTTTTTGTTCTATTCCACAACCATTATCACATACCTGGAGACTTATATATTCACCGGGATCTAAATTATTATATCTGGCACTATTGTTAACAGTAACTTTCAGTTCTTTCAAATTAACTTCAATAACTCCATGGTGTTCTCCTATAGCCTGTGAGGCATTTGTAGAAAGGTTTATTAAAATCTGGTAAATTTCAGTTGCATCTCCCATAATAATGGCATATTTAACAGGTATATTATATTTAATTGTAATAGTTGTCGGAAGAATGGCTCTCAAAAAATTAAGGGTTTCTTTAATTATGGGAATGATATTAATTGGTTTTCTTTCCTGTGGTTTCTGACGGCTGAAGGTAATTATCTGTTCAATAAGTTTTTTTGCCCTGTTACAACCTGTAAGTATATGATTTAAATTATGTCTTAAAGGAGATTTCTCTGGCAGTTTTTCTAATGATAATTCTGTATAACCCATTATGGCAGCCAGGATATTATTAAAATCATGGGCTATTCCACCTGCCAGTGTTCCAATGGCATTCATTTTTTGTACCTGTCTTAGTTGGATTTCTGCTTTCTCTTTTTCTTCTTCTGCTTTTTTCCTTACAATAGCTACTCCAATAGTTCCTGCTACGGCAAAAAGAATACCTATTTCACTTTCATCCCAGATCCTTTCATTGTGGCAGTCGTCAAAACCAATAGAACCCCATAGTTTTCCTTCTATTAATATTGGTACTATAAGTATTGAAAGTATACACTGGGGTTTCAGAATGGAGCGTATAGATGGACACTGAAAACGAACTATTTCACTGACAGCTTTGCCTGCTTCAGTTTTATCAAGCCATCCCGGGAAACACTGGTCAGCAGGCAAATTTTGAAGTGCAGGATTGCCTATCTGAGGCATAACAGAATCTCTTGACCATTCATACTTCTGACTTATGAGTCTTTCTCCTGTTACAGGATCACGGAAATGCTCAAAAATTGATACACGGTCAGCATCTGTAGCAAGGGCAAGATATTCCATAGATTTATGTATGGATGAATGACCATATTCACCTGTAACAAGGCAATTGGTGGCCTTTGCTGCTGCATCTAAAAGACTTTTATATTTATGAAATTTTTCTTTTATTTCTTTTAATTTTTTTCTTATGTTTTTTTTGGTTTTTTTCTTTAATGAAGTATAAATTTTAATATTTTTATCTTTTTTTCTGGTTTTCATAATATTTTTTTATTTTTCACCTTTCCAGTTCCTGAAGCATTTGTATATTCTCTATCATTTCTTCTTCTGTGAAATAATTTGTGGAATAACCAAGGCATGTCCTGTTATTATGCTGATTATAAAAATCCATAAAAGATTTTCTTTTTAATGTTACGCCATAACGCTCTGGATAGAGATAAACCAGTGAAGCTGGTTCTAATTCACTGGGAAAAACATTTACTTTACATTCGTATCTATTTATGAGGTGGTTTATAAGATTTTTTGTCTGCAAAACATCCTGCTTATTTTCAAAAGGAAGGCCTACAGTGAAATATACATTTATTGCCAGATTTAATACCCTTGTATTTACTCCTTCTTTACAGAGTAAATCTGCAAGGGCAATTATACCCATGGGCATAATAAGTATGGAAGAACTTTCATCTGTTGTTTTTGGAATATGGACAAAGAGACAATCCAGTTTTTCATTTTGATTTTCTGATATGTTTAATTTATAATCCATTAATAAACACCTATTTTCTTTTTTAATCTTTATTTATAGAATTTACAATTTCTGTAATAGTATCAAAATCACCTTTCCAAAGGGCAAGATCGCTTTTTTCTTTCAATTCTCTTACAATCCACCCTGCACCAAGAGCCAGTATTGCCACAAAATCACTCGTTCCATGTTCTATTCCGTGTTTTCTTAATCTCTCTATAAAACCCTGGGAGATTTTAAGAATTTCCCTGTCATTCATATCGTTTAATTTATAATGAATCCTTTCCCATAGAGGTGGAGGTAATAAGGAAGGAGGGATTCTTTTCATAAGCTTTTTTAAGAGTTTTTCTCTATCTTTAAATTGAAAATTATATTTTTCTGCATCTTCCCACCAGATTGTATTTGGATTAAGTATGGCAAACTGGACAGTCACTGAATCAGGATTTGCTTCAAGAAGCAAATTAAAAGTTTCATCCATAGTTTCTTTTGTTTCGAAGGGAGCAGGGACAATTACACTGGCTATTGTATATATACCCGCTTCTTTTGAAGCCTTTAAGGCATCTTTTGACTGTTTCACTGAAATTCCTTTTCCTATAGACTCATCCAGTATATATTGAGAACCTGATTCGATGCCAAAGGCCATGGCACGACAACCGGCTTTCCTCATTAGAGGATAGTTCTCCTCTGGAAAGGCTCTGGTATGGCCAAAGGTAGAGAAATTTACTGTTAATTTTCTTTTTATTATCTCTTTTGATATGGATGTTAATAAGCCTGGAGGTGGATTTGAGCCTGTCAATCTGAATGTAGAAGAAGAGTATTTATTTATTATTTTTTCCATTTCATCTACTACTATTGATGGTTTTTTATTTCTCCAGGAGGAACCGCTTTTTCTCGGATGAATACAGAATTTGCATCTATTGGGGCATCCGCGGCTTTCTTCCAGGAGAAAGACATTTATTTTTTTCCCTTCCTTCATAGCAGGATATATTTCTTCATCATATAGTGGAGAAGGAAGTTCTTCCAGGTTACTTATAAACCGGGGAGGATTTTTTATAATTTCTGACCCGTCTCTGTATATAAGATTGGGAATGGATTTTAGATTGCCTTTACCCTGTGTATATTTTATAAGTTCTATAAGAGGGATTTCTCCTTCTCCATATATTAAAAAGTCAAAATTCCTGGTGAATTCAAGTATGTGTGAATCATACATATCTACGTGGGGCCCTCCGCCAAGGGTAATTATACGGGGATATTCTTTTTTAATCTTTTCAGCTATTCTTATGGAACCGTGGAAACCCATACCTTCCCATAATTTAAACCCTACAATCGTTGAATTAAATTTTTTTATAGCACTTATTATTTCTTTACCTATTCTATCTTCTTCTTCTTCTATGAGTTTATGAAAAAGCTTTTTAAATTCATTCATCTTTTTAATTCTATCCTGTTCCTGAAGGTTTTCATTTAATCTATAGACTTCTTTTATTGTTTCTTTCATTTTCATATTAAAAAGTCTTTTCCCTGTTTCTGTTGTAATATAGTCAAGGACTAAAGGTTCATAACCTTCTGATAGGGCAAAAGATGAAAGAGAGGCAAGTCCGTTATCAGGCATAAATGAAAAAAGTTCTGTAGATGGTCCGTTATAATTTATTAAGATAATATGGCTTTTCATAAAGATTATTTTATCATTTAAACTTCAGAGGGGCAAGTTATTTTATTAATTGAAAAAAAAAATTAAGAAAGTTCTTTACTTTTTTTAAATTGTCGTGATATAAAGAATGTAAAAGTTAGTATTTTGCAAAAAAAAAGATTAAAATTAGGAGGTTTCTATTATGTATCCACATATTGGTTTTGTACCGTTTCGTCCACCTCACCATCACCATCATGTTCACCATCATCACCATCATCATGGCGGATATGGTGCACAACAACAGCAGATTCAAATGTTGCAACAGCAGGTTCAACAGCTTCAGATGCAGATGCAAATGATGCAGATGATGATGATGATGGGCGGTATGGCAGG
>JAKJGF010000382.1 GCA_022704525.1 Bacillota bacterium
TTATTACATTGATTCCTGCATAGTTAGCAGCTTTTATATTTTCTCCTGTAACCCTTATTTCATATCCCCATTTACTTTTATTTATTATAAGATATATTAAAACTATAGCAATAAGAGCCAGGTATACACCTACATGTATTCTCTTATATAATAAAGGCAAACAAGCTCCTTCTGCAAACTGTTTTGTAAGGGGAAAACCTTTACCTTCAGGATCCTTCCATGGACCGTAAACCAGATAATCACATAGATTTATAGCCACATAATTCAACATAAGGGTAGTTATAATCTCGTTTGCCCCGCCATAGGCTTTGAGAAGTGCCGGTATAAGCCCCCAGAGACCTCCAAATAAGAAACCTGCCAGTAACATAAGAGGCAAAACTTTTATTGCCGGTAAATGCCCCATACTCAGGGCAACCCATGTAGCACCTATAGCACCCATATAAAACTGTCCCTCTGCTCCTATATTCCAGAGAAGCATTCTAAAAGCCACTGCCACACCAAGTCCTATGAGAATAAGAGGTATTGTTTTAACAACTGTTTCAGAGAAAGCATACATAGTTCCAAAGGCACCATGTAACATTTCCCGATAAGCCTCAAGAGGATTTACTCCGGCACAGAGAAGAAAAATAGCCCCCAGTAAAAGACCCATTATTATAGAACCCACAGGAACAGCATAATCAACCCATTTCGGTTTAAAAAGGTGTTTTTCAAATTTCAGTTCCATGACTACTCCTTTAAGATTTCCTCTGTTACCACTTCTGTCCCTGCCATCATAAGTCCTATACTTTCTTTATTTGCATCCTCTATGAGAAGAATACTCATTATCTTTCCTTCATATATAACGGCTATACGATCACTCATAGTAAGAAGTTCATCTAAATCTTCTGAAATGAGTAAAATAGAAGCTCCTCTTTCTCTCTGCTTTAAGAGAACTTTATGGACAAATTCTGCGGCGCCAATATCCAGACCCCGAACAGGATAAACTGCTATTATCAGTCCCGGTTCTCCCAGAAGTTCTCTTGCAAGCAATAATTTCTGCAGATTTCCTCCTGAAAGAAGTCTTACAGGAAAGCTTTTATCAGCTATTTTTATCTCATAATCTTCAATCATTTTATTTACAAGTTTTTCCATAGCAGAATTGGATAAAAAAGGCCCTTCTGAAACAGGTGGTTTTCTATAGCCTTTCAATATGGCATTATCTTTTGCATCCAGATTGGGTACAAGACCTACACCCAGTCTATCTGCAGGAATATAACTGACTCCTCTATCTATACGTTCTCTGACAGAGGTACCGGTTATATTTTCACCACAAAGAAGAATTTTACCTGATACAGCCCTTCTTAATCCGGCAAGTACCTCTGAGAGTTCATTCTGTCCGTTTCCTGCGACACCGGCAATGCCCAGTATCTCTCCTGAATATATCGAAAAAGATACTCCTTTCAAAGCCTCCATTCCTTTATCATTAAAAGCTTTTAAATTATTTACCTGAAGTATCTCTTTTTTCTCTTCTGTTACAGCAGGTTTATCCAGTAATGTAATAATATCTCTTCCTACCATCATTCTGGCGAGTCCCCTTTTATCTATGGAATCGGTAGAAACTGTTCCTTCCAGAGTGCCTGCCCGGAGAACTGTTATTCTGTCAGATATAGCCATAACTTCATCCAGTTTATGACTTATAAATATAATGGAATGTCCCTGGGCTGTCATTTTTTTAAGGGTCTTAAAAAGCTCTTTTGTTTCCTGAGGTGTAAGTACTGCTGTAGGTTCATCCATTATTAATATCTTAGCACCACGATAAAGAACTTTCAGAATTTCTACTCTCTGCTGTTCTCCCACAGTAAGTTGCCATATTCTGGCCTCAGGATCTACAGGTAACCCATAGAGTTCTCCAAGGTCTGTTATTTCTTTATTAAATTTTGTTATATCCAGCTTTTTTATATGGGGAAACAGCATCAAAACACTGAATAAGAGGTTATGAGAAAGGACTTTACTTCCTTTTTTCACTGAAGTGAAAAGAGATTGTTCCCTGAGTCCCAGAATTATATTTTCTGTAACAGTATGAGTTTCTACCAGCATAAAATGCTGATGAACCATACCTATACCAAGTTCTATAGATTCCCTGGGAGACTTTATTCTTACCTTCTGTCCATTTATAAATATTTCACCCTCATCAGGCTGATAAAATCCTGAAAGGATACTCATAAGGGTACTTTTCCCAGCCCCATTTTCACCGAGAAGAGCGTGGATTTCTCCCACTTTAACATCAAAATCCACCTTATTATTGGCTACTAATCCCGGGAAACGCTTGGTTATACCTTTCATAGATACAGCAAGATTGTCATTCAAAATTTAATTCCTCCAGAT
>JAKJGF010000383.1 GCA_022704525.1 Bacillota bacterium
CTTTAACAAATGTTCTGATAGAATTAGAAAAGTCACAGGAGAATCCTTTTCTGAGTGAGATCAGCCTGGTTCTTTATGAAAAGCTGATCCGTGGCAGCAGTATTGGAGAAATATTAGAAAAATTTCACTATGTGTTCAAACCGGTTTTTCTTAAATGGGTAAAAATTGGCGAAAAATACGGATTACTCGATGCAGTACTTCTTCAAATAGCAGGACTTTTACGGTTTGATTATATCCTGGTCAAGAAAATTTCATCTGTCTCTTCCGAAGAACTTGGAAGATTTCTAATACAACTTGCCGGATTTTTTAAAGACAAAGATCCTGGTCGGATAATAAAAATGCTACCTGAGTCTCGCAATCTGACAAATAATCCAATTCTAATTGAATGGATTGAGGAGATTGACACAGAGAAAATTTTCTCTGATTCACAAAAAAATTATCTCCTTAAGACAATCTATCGGAAAATAGCCTGTCCCCTTTTCTGGCATATACTAGATACTGCCGAGACCTGTGGATATCTTCCTTCTATGCTGGAAATACTGGGACTCTATCTTACTGATAAAAATAACCTTATTCCTTCAGATGAAATAATTACTATGGAAAAAGGAATTTTCCTTGAAAAAGAAAACTCTTTGTCCCTGACAGATAAAATCCTCACTAATATTGAAGAAAGCAAAAATAAAAAACTTACTCTTACTATAAAAAAAGAAGAATTTACTGTTTCAATTGATAAAAGAGAAATCGATTTAGCCAGCTTTCTGGGTCTTTCTTCCTGTGATAGAGAAATACTTCTTTCCATAGTTAGCTCACTGAAGATCAGATTTGACCTGGATGCTGTTGAAAAATGTCTACCTCAGAAGATTGAAAAGGAGTATAATAAGAAATATACTGTTTCTATAAAGATTACACCGCCTTATTCATTAAGTGATAAAAATTTAAAACCTGATGAAGTCCGTGAAGGAACAGAGATAATTGAAATAGCTCTGAAGGGAATCTGACATGTGGAATGAAGAGGAATTAATAGACTCTCTGGCAAGAGGAGAAGAATTTGCGCTGGAAATCCTCTTTGAACACCATTATGAAGCACTGTGGAAATACGTGCTGGTGATTCTGAAAAACACTGATGATGCAAAAGAAGTGGTAAATGAGACTTTCTTTCGGGCTTTTCGCCACGCCAGACATTACCAGGGGAAGGGCTCTTTTACAGGGTGGCTTTTCAGAATCGCCAGAAATCTCTCTATAGATTATATTAAAAAGAGGAATAATGAGATAGAACTTCTTTCGGATATCCCGGAAAAAGTAATTAATGATCCCTTAAAAGAAAAACTCTTTGAAGAACTTTACTGTTTAAAAGAGAAATATCGTGAAATTATAATACTTAAGGATATGGCAGGATACAGTATAAAGGAAATTTCTCAGATTATGGGTATTACAACCTCTGCAGTAAAAACTCTTCATCACAGGGCAATAAAGAGATTGAGAGATAAAGTGAGACATGTGAGACGTGAAACGTGAGACGTAAAACGAAGTTCCTGAGAAGCAGAAAAAGAAAAAAGAAGGTGAAAATATGAACTGTGAAGAGATAGAATTATTAATTCCGGATTATATAAATGGTGAGTTATCCATTGAGATAAACCAGTTAGTAGAAAAGCATCTTACGTTATGTTCTTCCTGTAAAAAAAACCTTGAGGAAACAAAGGAAATAATCGAGAATATAAGGAAAATCTCCAGGGAAATCCCGGAAGACCTCTCAAATAAAATTTTTCTGAAAGAATCTCTCCTTAAAGAACTTCGAATATACAGAAATACATCACCTTTTCTTTCCGCTCTTCATCGCAGGAAAGAAGAAATGAAGGAAAGGATAATAGATGGATTCGAGAAAAAGAAACGTTATGTATGATGCTTGATAACCGCGGCAAACACAGGGTTTGCCCCTAACCCATAAAGCCTTACTTCTCACATTTCACGTCTCACTTCTCACACTAATCTCCTCTTTTCATCCATCTTCCTCATAGCCTGTGCAGCTATTTCTACTTGAGTCACTCATAAGAAGTCTCCTTTACCGGCCAAGACAATGGACACCAGAACAATGCAGGATCTGTTCGGCAAAGCCATATTTATAAGTGAAGGAATGCTTTCCATGGAGAATAGACTGGTCTCCGAAAAGACGGGCGAGGAAAGACCTGTCACTGTGTATAAAAATCCGAATATAAGGAATCCCTCTACGGGAAAAATCATAGAAATGTCCCCTGATGTCGGATGGAGCTATAACCCCGGCAAGGCATCCTGGGAGCCGGATCTGAGTAAGTACCCGGAGGATTTAGCAAGGCAGTATAAAAAAGAGACGCTCAATGCAGAATT
>JAKJGF010000162.1 GCA_022704525.1 Bacillota bacterium
CTTCCTATACAACACTTTTTTTATATCTTTGAAAATTTTTTGCCATTATAATCTTGATATGTCTTTTTCGGTATATAACCATCTATTTTTTTACACAACCTATTTTTCGAGAAAGCAGTAAACAAAGCCCTATCTGCTTAAAGTTCTTAATTTAATGATAAAAATCTATTTTATTTTAATTAAGGAGGATTTATATCTATTTTGTTTAATAATATTAGAATTCCTAGGAGAGTAAATACTTTTCAGAATTAGAATTGATTGTAATAAGGAGAAAAGCAGTTTGTCAGATAATGGGGAAATAGTCCTCCATATAGATAATCTCTCTAAAAGCTACGGAGATGTGAAAGCAGTAAAAGATGTATCCTTCAGTGTTAAAAGAGGAGAAATCTTCGGTCTTCTCGGCCCCGATGGTGCAGGCAAAAGTTCTACTATGAACCTTTTTATGGGTTTACTAAAACCCAATAAAGGTAGTATTACATTTCTGAATAAAAATATCTTAAACCCGAAGGAAGCGGCCCTTATGAGAACAAAAGTAGGATATATGGCACAGGGGCTTGGCTTAATACTTACACCCAATCTGAGTGTAGCAGAAAATATAGATTATTTTGCCGATATGTATCAGGTTCCAGCTGAAGAAAGAAAAAGAATGAAAGATGATCTTTTTGAAAGACTTTATCTTCATCCTTTCAATGAAAGACTTGCTAAAAACCTTTCGGGAGGTATGAAACAGAAACTTGCCCTCTGCTGTACTCTTATCTACAGTCCTGAAGTGATTATTCTGGATGAACCCACTACAGGAGTAGATCCTGTATCAAGAAGAGAATTCTGGATTGTTATAAATGAGCTGGTAGTAGACAAAGATATTACTGTTATTTTTGCCACTTCTTATATGGATGAAGCAGAAAGATGCCACAGAGTGGCTCTTATGCATGAAGGCAGTATTGTATCTATGGGAGCAGTGGAAGAACTCAAAGGTCATCTTGAAGGAAAAATGTATGAATTCAAAGCAGAACCTCAGAAGGATGCCATAAAGGTACTCAAGAATTCCGGTGCTTTTGAAAGTGTTCAGCCCTTTGGAGAGAGGGTAAACCTGATTGTAAAACCTGATGGTATAAGAGAAGTAACTTCTTTACTTGAACCTGCAGGAATAAAAGTAGAAGAATATCAGCCCATAGAACCGGCTCTGGAAAATGTTTTTACAGGTTTTCTGGAAAAAACAGCAAAGGAAAATCGGGGAGAGCAGAGTGAACAGGATGTGGAAGAACTCTTTTCTAAAGTACCATCATGGGTAAAAAAAACTGATTACCAATACTGTATCGAAATAGATAAACTTCTGAAACAGTTTGGCAGTTTTAAAGCTGTAAATGAAGTAAGTCTTTCCATAAAGAAAGGAGAAATTTTTGGTTTTTTAGGCCCCAATGGTGCTGGAAAAACTACAACAATTAAATTACTCTGCGGTCTTTATCCTCCCACTTCAGGTAAAGGAAAAGTGGCAGGATTTGATATAAGAACAGAACAGATGAATATAAGACAACATATAGGTTATATGTCTCAAAAATTTTCCCTCTATCAGGATTTAACAGTAGCTGAAAATCTGGAACTCTATGCAGGCATATATGGAGTATCAAGAAAAGATCTGGTAGAAAGGAAAAAATGGACCCTGGAACTTGCAGAACTTGCTGGTCTTGATAATATGCTTACAAGGGATATACCTATGGGTATAAGACAGAAACTTGCTCTGGGCACCTGTCTTCTTCACCGTCCTGAAATAGTATTCCTGGACGAACCGACTTCAGGAGTCGATCCTCTTGCAAGAAGGAGATTCTGGGAAATTATACATCAAATAAGTTCACTGGGAGTAAGTGTTATGGTGTCCACACATTATATGGATGAAGCAGAACAGTGTGACAGAGTATCTCTTATGCACAGAGGCTATCTTATAGCTGTAGGAACACCTGCGGAAATGAAAAAATATGTAGCTGAAAAGTCAGGCCATCTTATGGAACTTACCTGTACAAATCCAATGAAAGGCTTCCAGTGTTTACGGCAGGAGTTCCCCAATGTAAATATATATGGTAAAAAACTTCTTTTTTATACAAAAAATATAGAAGAAGATACAAGAAAAGCTGAATATATATTAAACCAATCAGGTATACAGATGACAAAGTGCAGAGAAAAAAGAATAATCTTTGAAGATGTCTTTATGTACTATATAGAAAATAGTGGAATTGAGTAATGTAAAACGTGAGACGTAAAGAAGAACATAAACAGTGAGAGGTGGAACTGAAAAGTGAAAGACTAAAGTAATCTTTTCACTTTTTACGAATAATATATGTTTTCCATAAAACGTATCTATGCTGTAACAAAAAGAGAATATCTTGAACTGAGAAGGAATACACTCTATGTTTATATGGCCTTTTTATCTCCTTTAATACTTTTTCTTCCCTTTGCTTTTGGTCTGAATGTGGATACAAATAATGTATTAATAGGTATCTGTGATATGGATAACACACCTGTAAGCAGAGATTTTATAACTGTCTTTGAAACAACAGGAGGATATTTTATAATAAAGGAATACAAAAATGACTATAATACTATGGATGCTGCAGTAAAATCAGGGGAATTAGAAGCTGTAATGGTAATACCTGAGCATTTTTCAAAAAATTTAAAGAATGGCCGGAAGGTCAATGTTCAGTTACTGGTAAATGCACTCTATTCTACCAGAGCTGAAACAATAGGTAACTATATAGAAGGTGGAGTAGCACAATTTAATAATAAATTACAGAAGCAATATCTCTCTTCCAAAGGTCATACAGTTTCTGCCCCTATAAAAGTTTATCACGCTGTATGGTTTAATGAAACCCTTGAGAGTAATAATTTTATGATACCTCCTATAATACCGGTTCTTTTATATTTTCTTCCTCCTCTGATATCCTCTCTCTGCATAGTTAAAGAAAAAGAAATAGGTTCCATAATGGCTTTTTACTGTTCACCCATTACTAAAGCAGAATATATAATAGGTAAAATGATACCTTATGCAGTAATAGCTTATATTGATTTTATAATACTATTTATTGTGGCAAGACTGCTTTTTATGGATGTGCCTTTTAGAGGCAGTTTATTCAATCTTTTAATTGCATCCTTTATTTATTCTATCGCTACCACAGGATTGGGCTTGCTTCTTTCTGTCACAATGGAAAGCCAGGTGGCAACAATTATGGTCTGTTTTGTAGGAACAATGATCCCTGCTTTTGGTTTTTCTGATGCCTTTGACGCAGTAAGCACTAAAGGAGAAGGTGCCCAGGTCTTTTCTAAAATGCTTGCTGTAACCTATGCAGTAAAAATAGTAAAGGATATCTTCTTAAAAGAAGGAGGTTGGGCTCATTACTGGCAGAGTGTTCTTATGTTGATAGGATTTGCTATATTTCTACCTGCTCTTGCCATTATACTATTTAAAAAGAAAATGTAAGGAGTTATTTCTATGAGAATGTTAGCTCTCTTCAAAAAAGAATATATACAGTTTTTCAGAAACAGTGCTATGGTAGGTCTCCTTATATTTGCTTTTTTTATCAATGTATGGATGAGCGGTTCAGGAGGAAGTGAGCTTAAGAATTATGCAGTTGCTGTCTATAATATAGACGGTACAGAGGTAAGCCAGAAACTTGTAGATAAAATAGGTCCTCCTTATTTTAAACTGGATAGAATGCTTTACAGTGATAAAGAGGTAGATAAAGTTCTCACCGAGGGAGAAATTTCTGTTGTCCTTATCATACCAAAAGATTTTTCCAAAAATCTTGCCGATGGTAGAACAGCAAAATTACAGCTTGTAATGGATGGAACCCGTTCTAATTATACTACTACTGCTATGAGTTATCTTGAAACTATAATACAGATGTATTCCCAGGAGATAAATCCACCTGAAGCAGGAGGGCCAAAGGTTCCATCTGTGGAAATCCAGACAATGTACTGGTACAATCCGAATCTTGAAGGTTCGTACAGATCAGGTATCAGTGAACTCCTTATAATGATAACCCTTCTATCTGTAATGCTTCCTGCTTCTACTATGGTTCAGGAAAAAGAAATAGGTACTATTGAACAATTAAGTGTTACACCTGTTTCAAGTTATGAAATTATGCTTGCTAAAATAATTCCTATGACAACTCTAATTTTAGTATGCACTGTTCTATCCCTGTATATTGTTATAATAGGTATACTGAACACTCCCATAGTAGGAAATATTCCTTTTTTTCTTCTGGTAACAGTAATTCATGTCTTTTCCTCTGCAGGTATAGGTCTTACTATATCTACTATTGCAAGATCTATGGCAGAAACTATAATGTTCTCTCTTATAGTGGTAACACCACTGCTTTTTCTTTCGGGAAATATTACACCCATTATAGCAATGAATCCTGTAGTTCAATACTTAACATATATCTTTCCTTTAAGATGGTATATAGAAATATCTCTTGCCATAATTTTTAAAGGAGCAGGACCGAATGATCTTATAAAACAAATAATTATACTTCTTGTTCTAGGTCTGATACTGTTTTTCTATAGTGCCAGCAAATTCAGAGATAGTCTGGAGAAAGCCAAATAAAAGACGTGAAATGGGAGATAACATATTTATAGATATCATATATTTATTATAATTAAAATTGTTGCCATTTAATTTAAAATATTATAAAAAATTTAGAAAGGGTGTATCTTATGAAGTGGAAAAATTTATTCTTATTGTTAATCTTTGCGTTCTTATTGTGTTCCTGTGAAAAAAAAACGCCCCCGGGATTTATTGATTGTAATGGAAGGATTGAAGGAGATGAATCTAAAGTTGGGACAAAAATTTCAGGTAAAGTTATGGAGCTTTTAGTAGATACAGGTGATAATGTCAAGCAAGGTCAGATTCTTGCAAAACTTACTTCTGAACAGATTATTGCCCGTGTAAAACAGGCAGAAGCCAATGTAGAGGGAGCCAGAAAACAGTTAGATAAAGCAAAGGATAATTCTAAAATTTATAAAGCAAAAGTAGATTCGGCAAAAGATAATGTTGAAATGGCTATAGCAAAATATGAAGATGCCATGGAAGGTGTCAATATTGCAAATTCTAAAATTCAGGAAGCAGCATCTAATAAAAGCTATTCTCTCTATCAGGCAAAAGAAGCGAGTTCCGGTGTAGGTGTTTCTAAAGCCCAGTTAGATCAGGCAAAAAATTATGTCCAGATAAGTGAAAAGGATTTAGATAAAGCTAATATAAATGTCTCACTGAGTCAGGGGCAGTCTGATGCACAGATAAAAGAAGCAGAGGCCAAAGTAGAGGCCTCAAAGGCTTATCTGGCACAGGCACAGGCAGCCTATGATTACCAGCAGAAAGAATTTGAACGTAAGAATAATTTATATAAAGAAGAAGTTATATCTAAAAGCGAGTATGATTCTGCAGAAGCATACTATAAAAATGCTCTGGAACAACTTAACGCAGCACAGAAACAACTGAATCAGGCAGAATCTTCTCTGGACCTTGCAAAGACCACTGCTTATAATATTGCCCTCAACAAAAAACAACTTGAATCTGCATATGCTTCACTGGATAATGCAAAATACGGTGAACATTCGGCTGAAGTTACAGTCATAAGCTCTCAGGCAAAGGAAGCAAGCGCTTATTCTATGGTAGATGTATACAGTGCACGATATGACACAGCCATAGCATCTCTCGGTCAGGCACAGGCACAGGCAAAAACTGCTCAACTACAGATTCAGGTGGCCCAATCCAATCTGAAAGAGGCTGAGCTTTCCTATAAAGCTGCTTTATCTGAAGAAAAAGGTGTTGAAGCAAATCTTCTGGCTTATGAAGCTGCCCTTCTTTCTGCAAAGGCCGATCTGGATGATACAAATATATATGCTCCATCTGACGGGGTAATACTGACAAAAGTGGCAGAATTAGGAGAAGTTCTTTCACCGGGAGGGGTACTTTTTACTATGGTTGATCTGAATAAACTTTACATGAAAGCTTATTTACCAGAAGAACTGTTTGGAAAAATCAAAATAGGCAGTGAAGCGCGAATTTATCTGGATGCTTATAAGGATAAATATTTTGAAGCTACTGTTAAAGAAATGAACCAGCAGGCAGAATTTACCCCGAAAAATATAGAAGTCAAAGACCAGAGAGTAAAACTTGTTTTCGGACTTAAAGCTTATATAAAAGATAATTCTGCAGGAGAAGCGAAACCCGGTATGCCGGGAGATACGAGAGTAAAATATGAAGATAATGCCAGGTGGTAAATATTAAGGAGGCTTAAAATGATAAATAAACATTTAACAGGTGTTTTACTCTTATTATTTGTAGTATTAATACCTCTTATAGTTTTACCGGAGGAAAGAGAAATGACTCTGGAAGAAGCAATCAATATATCTCTAAAAGAAAATCCCAGTATGCAAAAGGCAGAATCTTATATAAGACAGGCAGAAGAAGGAAAAAATGAAGTTCGGGGAGGTCTTCTACCCCGGATAGATGTGGGAGTAAACTATACAAGACAGGGTAATATTCCCGTACTGGATTTAACCCCCTACGGAGTAGATTTCGTCCAGAATGTAAGTTCTCCGGACAACTATAAATATTATGTTTCCCTTACACAGTTATTATTTAATTATCAGATGCTTACAGATTATGAGATGGCAAAACTCAATATCCTGAATATGGATTATCAGTACGATATCACGAAACAGTCTGTAGTATATAATGTAAGTAAATCTTATTATAATGTCCTTACAGGCAATTCTCTCGCTGAACTGACAAAAGAAACTGTTACCCAGTATGAACTTCATCTCAACAACAGCCAGAAACTTTATAAACAGGGTTCTGTGCCTAAATATGATGTTCTCAGAGTGGATGTAGATCTTGCAAAAGCCATGGAAAACGACATAACAGCCAGGAATAATGTAGAACTCTCAAAGGCGTCTTTCAACAATTCCCTGGGAATCAACCTGTCCAGTCCTGTAAATATTAAAGAATGCCTTAAATATGAACCATGGAAAATTGAATATAAAAAAAGTCTTGATTATGCCCTGGCAAATCGTCCGGAAATCAAGCAAATGGATACTTTACTATCTATAGCTGAAAAAAAAATAAGTTATGCAAAAGCTGAAGGTTATCCTAATTTAACCCTCAGTTCCAGCTACTATGGGCAGAACTCTACTCTTATACAGCAAGCAAATGGATGGAATCTGGTTGTAGGAGCATCCCTTCCCATATTTCACGGAGGAGCAATAAATGCAAGAATAAAAAAGGCAGAAGAAGGACTTGAACAATCAAAACAGGATGAGGCACTTCTTCTTCAAGCCGTAGAACTTGAGGTGAAACAGTCTTATCTTAATTTAAATGCAGCTGCTGAAAAGATAGAGGTAAATTCTAAAAATGTCAAACAGGCAGAAGAAAGTATGAGAATGGCAGACCTTCGATATAAAGGCGGTGTTGCTACCATTCAGGAAGTTCTTGATACACAGACATCTCTTACGAGAGCAAAATCAGATTATATAAAAGCATTACATGATTACGAAATGGCAAAGACAGATCTGAAGAAAGCTATGGGAATGCTTGTAGAAATAGGAAAACAAGAAACGGGAGGCAAGGTAATTTTCACCTTTAACCTTAAAGAAATTTCACATAGAACAAAAATTTCATATATAAAAAATATGTAAAATGAAGAGTCAAGAGTGATTAGGCAGAAAATCCTCACTCTTCACTTAATTATACAGGAGGAAGCCCCATGATTATTGTAGGAGAACTTATAAATTCTACGAGAAGTAAAGTAAAGGAAGCTATAAAAGAAAAAAATGAAGAATATATACGTAAACTTGTGAGACTTCAGGTATCACAGAGAGCAAACTTCCTGGATGTAAATTCTGCTATGAGTCTTAAATCTGAGGTAGAAGATTTGAAGTGGTTAGTGGGAATAATTCAGAGTGAAACAGATATACCTCTTTCTATAGATACACCTGCAATTGACGCTATGGAAGAAGGTCTGAAACTTTGCAGGACTCCTCCCATGATTAACTCAATAACAAATGAAAAGAAAAGAGAAATATTGATAAAACTGGCAAAGGATTATAATGCCCATGTAATAGCTCTGCCTCTTGGAGGAAAGAAAAAAATGCCAGTTAACCTTCAGGAGAGAATGGAAGAAGCAAAAGAACTTCTCTCAGAACTTGATAAAGGCGGAATAGATAGAAATAAAATTTATCTGGATGTCCTTATAATTGGAGTGGGAAGTAATCCTGAAGCCGGGAAGATTGCCCTTCAGACATTAAGGGAATATAAAAAAGAATTTCCCTCTGTAAAAACAATAGCAGGTCTCAGTAATATTTCCTTTGGACTTCCTTATAGAAGATTATTAAACAGGACCTTTCTTGTCATGATGATAGAATCTGGTCTTGATGCCGTCATAATAGATCCGGCCGATGAAGATCTCATAGATACGATGAAAACTGCTATGGTTCTTACTGGTAGAGATAAATACTGCCGTGAATATATCAAATACATGAAGGGGAAGAAATAATGCCGGAACTCTATTAAATACTTAAGAAAACTGGTATTACATTCTTGGAAACACAGGATAAGCATAAAAAATCTATTAATAATACCCGCAGAACTATTTATTTAGGTCTTTTCATTGGTATTACCATAATACTTACACGTTATCTGAATATTCACATAACATTTCTTACATTTAATGGTTTTCCTATAATATTATCAGGAATTATCTTCGGGCCATTGTCAGGAGCCATTGTTGGTGCTATGTCTGACATACTGGGTTACATGCTTAATTCTTTCGGCAAACCATATCACCCGGGTTTTACTCTTACAGCGGCCCTTACAGGGTTTATACCTTCAGAAAAAAAACAAGATACCCCCTTTCTGGTATCTTACTCTGGCAATTTTAACAGGACAATTTATAACAAAAATTATATTGATCCCCTATTTTTATTCACACTTAATGGGAGAAGGGATTATATTCATAAAAATTCTGGAAGAATTTTTCTCCCAGTTAATTCATATTCCCCTTTATGCTTTTTTAATAAATAAAATATTAAGGGTTTATTATCTTTCATAATCTCAAGCAGCAGTATAATCTCTTTCAATAACCTTGGTGATACAATTTATGGCACCCTGTAAAGAACTTATGGCAGACATATCTACAGGTATAACATTATAACCGTACTTTTCATAAATACTGTTACCTGCTTTATCAAGTTCAGGAATTCCGAAATTTGGCATAAAGATATTATCTCCGTCTACTACTGAATTATTATAAGTAAACCAGGGAAGCCTCGAGAGACGAGTGCCGCCAAGGTAAGGAACCCTTTCTATCTTATATCCGTCGGATTCAAAACCCTTTGCAATTGCATCAAAATTTTCCTGTAATGCTTTATCATCTTTCAGGCCATCTACAAGTCTGTCAAGAGGATTTTTCGGACAACCGGGAACCTTGTTCTGTAAATCAACCTGATATGCTGCATATTTTTTCGGATCCTTTGCTTTAATATCCCTGAGGATCTTAATAGCCATAGAAGGATCTCCTACTGTTATAACCTTTTTCCCTGTTTCAGAGTCAACTTTCGACAGAGCTGTCATAGCCATATCTATATGAAAGGCCGGTTGTTCACCTTTATAACCTACTATAATAACCTTCTGATGAGGAAAGGTTTTATCTATCATAGTTTTTACAAGCTCTTCCTTGCCTATAGTTTTTGCATTGGTTATATTGAGATCTCCTATTATCTTATCATATTTGGAAGGATACCTTTTCATATCTCTTATGGCAAAAGCTATGGCATCAGAACCTATATATAACGTATCAGAAGTAGCAAGCTGATTTCCTCCGTCAATAAATCTGCCTTCCATTCTCTGATATTTTACTTCGGGATTTGCTTTTGCCACTTCACTTGCCACTGCCCAGTCACCGGATCCGGGGAACCCCATTCTATCCTGTTGCACAGCATTATCTCCCACAACAAGAGTGGAATCCTGAGCCCAGATAGATAGATCTTGTCCTGTATTAATAACCTTTATCTTTTCAGGATTTGAAATTACCCCTTCTTTAGACCATTTATTCACATAACCCTGCAGTTCTTTCCTACTACCTTCATCTGAAGTGAGAATAGTAAATTTTGCAGAAGACATATGGGTTAAGAATGTCTTCATAGCTTCCCTGTAGTTATCTTTAATTGAACTTGAATGACCATAAGTCAGACAGAGATGTTTTATCCTTCCTTCATTTGATGGAATCATATAATTATCCATTTCAAGACTGCTACCCTGTAGTTTTAAGAGTTTATCCACTGCTTTTTTAGCTGAACCAAGATTAAATTTAATCTCTGTTTTCTTATCTTCAACAACTGTTCCTTCCTTACCTGTCATCTTATTTAAACCCTGTTTCAGTTTTCCCAGGTCAAGAACTATTTTGAACTCCTTATCCTCTTTTACGCCGCTCTTCATAAAACCATCCATTTTATCAGGATCAAGTTTTACATCGCTTAATATCTTATCTCTTTCCTCCACGAGTTTACCAAAGTGGAGGCCTTCATATGGATCGCCACTACTCCCGATTTTCATATTATCCCTCTTTTCTTTATAATATCAGCTAACAGTAACAGCTATCAGCTTTTAAAAAGATCTGTTATATCTATCTTATATTATAAAACTATCATACTTATTATAACAATGCAATAAGGTTAAAGTTAATAAAATGTTAACTTTTAGATAAATTTTCAGCAGTCAACCTTCAGGTATAAATTATACTGACCGCTGACTGCTGACCGCTAACCACAGACCACTGACTACTATAATATCCCGAATAATCTCAATTCATTTTCCAGAATTTCATCAATTTCACCGACGATTTCTATCTGAACATCATTATCATCATAATAAAAAACAAATTCGCCTATACCTTCCACATTAATAGAATCTAATTTCCCCGATCTGGTATAGAAAAAATTAAGTGTGCCATAGGGTGTTTCCATACAATCTATTTCGCCTTCTTCTCCATAGAAAAATTCATATTTACTGTCATCAGGGCATAGTACTACATCTAATTCTTTATCTTCCGTATAATTAAATTTATATCTGCCTTCAGATGTATCTATATACTTTA
>JAKJGF010000163.1 GCA_022704525.1 Bacillota bacterium
ATTTACCCTGAGTCTTTAAAATATTACCTTTTATCTTCCAGGTTTTAAAATCATCAGGTCTGAGGCTTAAGACTTCCTTATAACATTTCAGAGCTTCTTTATACCTGCCCTGAACCTTTAAAACTTTACCCTTATTCTTCCAGGCTTCAATAGAGGTGACATCAATCTTTAATACTTTATTGAAACATTTAAGAGCTTCTTTATAATTTCCCTGAATTGACAGAGAAATTCCTTTTTTTAAATAATTTTTCATTACTGCAATTCCTTTATAAATTTTTCTGCCTCACTGACTTTAAGATCAGAAGGAGACAATTTTATAAATTCCTTAAAACATTTTATAGCCTTATCCTTATTACCATTATTTTTATAAGATAAAGCCAGATTATAATAAGTTTCACTATTTTCAGGATTCTTCTCAATAGCTTTACTATAATACTCTATTGATTTTTTCCACTCCTTTTTATGATAATAGGCACTGCCAAGGTTTACATAAGCAGTATCTTCATGAGGGTCTATCTTTACTGCTTCAAGAAATTCTTCTATAGCCTCATCCATATTCCCCTGATTAGCATATATAGCACCAAGATTATTATGACTGGAAGATAAAGTTGGAGACTGTTTATATTCTTCAATAGCTTTTTCTATATTTTTTTCTTTTCTGTAAATATGCCCCATACCCAGATGAGCCAGTTCACTATAAGGATCTATCTCAAGAACCTTCTTATAAAATTTCCTGGCAGTATCATAGTTCTCCTTTTTTCTATAACAATCTGCCGATAGCATAAGAGCTTCCACATTAATAGGATCCTCTTTTAATAATTCCTCCAGACAAACCAGAGCTTTATCATAATTATTTTCTTTATAATAATTCTCTGCCATACTTATTTTCAGGTGCTCCGGTTTGGCTGTAGGATATATAATTACTGCAACTTCAGTAGGAGATGGCATCAGAGCAACAGGTGTGTAAACAGGTGTTGGAGACATTCTGGCAAAAAGCTTAATTACAGTCTTATAATTTAAAGCCAGTATTACAACAAAAACAAGAAAAATTCCCATAAAAAGAAAAGCTACAAGAAGACCTGTAATAATAGTTTTTCCATGTTTTGTACTGTCCTTTTTTCCATGAGAGCCAATATCAGTCTTTACCTGTACGGTGCCTGTCTTTTCACTATCATCTTTGACTTCCTGCGATACCTCAACAACAACTGTCTCATCCTCTGGTGGTATGGTAAGAGGAGATATTATAGTTTTTTCGTCTTCCTCCTGAAAAAAATCAGCTGTCATATCCACTCCTACAAGAAGACCATCCAGCTTTTTCTGAATATTATGTCTTAAGTCCTCCGGGATAGCCAGTTTCATTGCTTTATCATAATAATGAATTGCCCTGTCAGGAAAATTTAACTTTTTACAACACTCTGCAATTCCTGTAAGAACTTCATAATTTTCACTATCCCATTCCAGAGCCTTCATATATTCAAAATTTGCCTTAAAAAAATCTCCCTTCTCTTCATATTCCCTTGCCTTAAAAATATGAAGTCCTACTTTCTCATGAATATTTTTTCCCTCACGCAATTTAAGAAAAGCCTGTTTCATTTCCAGTATTGTTTGATACCTGTTCTTTAACTTTGGTTCTAAAGCTTTTGCTATTATCTTAGCTAACTCAGGAGAAAGAGCAGAGTTGAAATCGGTGACAGGTGGAAAATCAGGGGCAACTTTTTTGGGATGAATTCCTGTTAAAAAATGAAAAAGAGTAGATCCAAGACCATATATATCACTTCTGGGATCTGTAATACCGATAAACTGCTCGGGAGGAGCATATCCTTCAGTAAAAAGAGCATATTTAGTTGTATCCATCTTTTCTCCCTGAAAGACTCTGGCTATACCGAAATCAATTAATTTTATTTCTCCTTCAGGGGTTAACATTATATTATCAGGTTTAAGATCCCTGAAGACTATAGGTACAGAAAGGTTATGAAGATAGTTTAAAACATCACACAGAATCAGAGCCCACGACAGAACCTGTTCTTCAGAAAAAACTTCTCCTTTCTTAAGACTCTTAAGCAGTTTTTTCAGAGTTTCACCTCTTACATAATCCATTACTAGATATAATTTATTATCTTCAATAAAAAAATCAGAAATACTGGGTATACAGGGATGTTCCAGAGCTGATAACATTTCAGCTTCAACTCTGAAGCTTTTTTCTATTACCTGAGGATCTCCTCCTTCTTTATGCATCTCTTTAAGAGCCCAGTATTTACCTGGTAAATTTAGATCCCTCACCAGATAAACCATGCCAAATCCTCCACCTGCAATCCCCCTTATGACAGCATAACGTTTATTTAATATTTTACCAATAATAGGATAGGAGGTAATATTTTTAAGGGTTAAATCTTCTCTGTATTCCAGAAGTAAATAGCTATTTTTACCTTCAACAAAACAATCTAATATGGCAGGAGAAGAAGCTTTCCTGGATAATTTTATAGATTTCCTACTCATCTCTTTAAATGCACTTACTGCTGTTTTATAAAGAGGATTTGTTGTGTCTCCAGGAAGTTGTCTTAAGATAAATTTCTCCTTTGTTTTCACATCTTCCACAAGATAAACAGAGGTATATTCATCACTTTCCAGGGTCTCTATAATATTGTATTTATCGAATAATGAATTCTCCATAATTTAATATTCTAGAAGAAATAATAAACTTCCTTTTCTACATATTTTTTCTTATCAGGCCGGTCATTAATATAGCTTTTGATTCCCAGGTGTTATCTAAGGCTTCTTTAGTAAGTACTTCTTGATATATCTTATCTTTTTTCAATAATAACGCTTTGTCGAGTTTATTTATGAAGTCCTCATGATCTATTCCTATCAATACTGATTTATATTTCCTGCATTCCCTCATATTTGTAGTTACAATAGGATGGCCCATCGCCATATATTCAAATAGTTTTATGGGTGATGTAGATTCTGTTATATCATTGATTTTAAAAGGAATCATCGCCACCTGAAACCAGTAAGTATATCTTGGCAGTACCCAGTAATTAACAGAAGAAAGGATATTTATGTTATCATATTCTAAACAGTGATTATGTAAACTATTATCATAATTCACCCCAAAAATCAAAATTTCATAATCGGGTCTTTCCCTGGCTATTTTTATTACAAGTTCAAAATCAAACCATTTAGCCAGAGCACCATAATAACCAATAATGGGCTTTCTCTTTTTTATTATATGTTTTATTTCCTCTGGAACATCCTTAATATTGAACTTTTGATTGAAATGTTCATAATCAACACCATTTGTAATTAAAGCACAATTTTTACTGCGATACTTTAATACTTCTTCATAAAGTTTATCAGCAGTTGCAATTACAATACATTTTTCATTTTCTAAAATCTTTTTATGCCTTGCCATAACAAAATCAGGCAGTTCCCCTGTAATATCCTCTGATAGCTCATCTACATACTCATATAAAATAATATCCCCTTTATTAATGACGTAATCTATAAAATCATATTCAATTTTTGTATCAGTCGACCAGATATGGACGATCTTTTTACGGGGTATATTCATTAGATATTTACAATTAATTATAAGGTAACAGCTATCGCTAATATTCTTGATATCCTCAATATTATCAATATCATTTGGAGTGCAATAAAAATATAAAAAACCATTACTGGCGAGCTTAAGGGCCATATGTTGAATTCGTTGAAATAAAGAAATATTCCAATTAACTCTCGAAAGTAGTATTATTACAGGCCTATCCTGATGATGGTCTAAAATCATATTTAATTTATTAACATAACTGTCATAATCACTCATAGGGCTCTTATGTTGAATTGGCTTTACAGGGCTAAACCTGTGTAGAGCCATATCTTTTGTAACATTTTGCCTTAAGAGTTTCTTTTTAATCCAAATTAAAAAATTCTTTTTTTCATTTATATTACCCTTAATTAATTCCTCCTTTATGCGTCTGAGTAAACACATTATTTTCCAGGCTTTTGTTTCACCGGCAACTTTTATATTATTATCTAACTGATCAAGAGAATCATTCAGGAAAGAATTAAGAGCCTTTGTCCGGGCAAGTTCTTCTCTGTTCCGGGCAAGTTCTTCTCCGAGTGAATTTAAAAGACTTTCCTGCCTTAGTGTCTCTTTCCAGAAATTTCTGCACTCTAAATCCTTTGAAGCATAATCAAATTGCTTCATTATTTCCAGTCTATTGCGGATTTTTTCTTTTATATCCAAAAAATTTCTATCATTCATTAATTCCATATAATGGAGAATAACAAAAATAAAAGAATCTGTATTATAATGAGATTTCCATTTTATTTTAAATTTATCTTCAAATTTTTTGCGATTATTATGAAAAAGCTCTTCCAGCTTATCATACTTCTTAAAAGATATACTACCTTTATGATATATAAGGACATCTTCCAGACAGGCTAATTTATAACCTTTCTCTATAACCCGAAAACAATAGTCATCATCTTCAAACATACCGAGGCCATAGGACTCATCCAGGAAGCCTACACTGTCTATAACTTCTTTCCTTATAGCCACACAGAAAAATCCGATCATAGAGGTATAAAAGAAATTATCTCTATATTTTTCAGCCCATAATATACCTTCTTTCATTATCTCTTCTTCTGTTTTCCCTTTTACATAAATACACTGTTCATTTCCCACTGAATTAGATACAGGTCCTGCCATACCCACTTCAGAATGAACTTCAAAAAACCTGTCTATTTTATCAAGCCAGTAATCAGTTACAATAGTATCACTGTTAAGTAGTATATAGTAATCGCCTTCTGCCGCTCTTATACCAATATTATTTCCCCCGGAAAATCCATAATTCTTATCATTTAAAATATATCTGAAGTTATTATACTTATTGCAGACACTGAGAAGGTAATCTCTCGTTCCATCAGTAGAAAAATTATCAACAACGATAACTTCAAAGGGAATAAGTGTTTTTACCTTATATATGCTCTGAAGACAAGGTTTTGTCGTTTCTTCGAGTGAATTATATGATAAAATTATAATAGATATTTTTTCCATCTTTTCTAGCCTTTATAATAAAAACTTATTAATACTTTCTTCAAGTTTCTCAAATCTCATTTGCCAGGTATTTAATAAAGCAAAGGCCTTTCTTCTGCTGATTGCATCTAAATCATCTACTTCTTTCAGAAAATTTCTGATAGCTTCTTCAAATTCTTCAGCAGTGGAAGCCAGTCTTATCATAGGGCTCATAATTTCCACTTCAGGCAGTCTGACCGAAACAACAGGTTTTCCAGCAGAAAGATATTCATAAATCTTCACGGGATTGGTGGCCATGGTAAGCTCATTTACCAGGAAGGGTATTATACACACATCAAAACCGTGTAGATAGGAAGGCAATATCTCATAGGATTTCTCTCCTGTAAAAATAACATTCCTGAGATTGTCAAGACAGGATGTATCACATCCGAAGGTCGAACCTACCAGGATAAAAGTCCAATCACTGTTTCGTCTTGCCAGTTCATGAAAGAGTTTAATATCAAACCATTCCGATATGGCTCCATAATATCCTATAACTGGTCTTTTTATATTTTGGAGTTCCGGTGCTAATTCTGCAGGTTTTTGAGAGAAATGTTCATATTCTCCTCCATTTCTGAGAAGAATTTTATTACTGTTTACAACTCTATTAAATAATCCCTGAGATGATGTTATAATAAGATCTGCCTTTTCCAGAAGAAACGTTTCTCTTGATAACATATTAGAGGAATTACCGGCAAATCCCCAGTGATAATCCATACAGTCATAGATAATCTTATTTCTGTCAAGTTTTAATACTAAATCAGTCCAGAAAGGCAGATCCACTATAGTTATTGTATTTAATATATTAAATCTCTCTTTTATGTAATCAATTGACCAGAGTAAGTATTTAAAATCCAGGGGATCTGTTATTATATCTCTGTAGATATTCATATTATTTTTTGAACAGAGTTTTACTTCCCATAGGCTCCTCTGAAGCTTCTTAATTTTTACTTCTTTTCCAATTTCTTCGTAAGTGGCATTATCTTTATCTATTACCACAGTAGTGATGGA
Organism: Bacillota bacterium; assembly: GCA_022704525.1. Taxonomy (GTDB): domain Bacteria; phylum Vulcanimicrobiota; class SpSt-956; order SpSt-956; family JAKJGF01; genus JAKJGF01. The sequence continues at coordinate 6,089 of JAKJGF010000163.1, forward strand.
AAAATAAAAAACCCTGTAACCATAACGGACAAATTGAAGTGACATATGTTGAGGACGTTGCCATCTGTAATCCCAATCAATCAATGGAAATCTGAAGAGATCATAGTCTCTTTTAATAGTAACCGAAAAATCCTCAGACTCAGTTTCATATATCTTCAACGTTTTAAAGTGTAAAGGACTGAATTGAAGAAGTTCTAATTCTTCAGGAAGAGGTCTTTTCAAAAGCTTATTTTTTATCCATCTGAAGAAATTCTTCTTCTGTATAAAACTCCCTTTAAGTAATTCTTCATTTACTCGCCTTACAAGACACATTAACTTCCAGCCTTTTGTAAAACTGGCTTTTTTTATATTTTCCTCTACTTGATTTAAATAGTCTCTATATTCCTGAATATACTCTTTTTGCTCCTGTATGATTATATCTTTTTTCTGTAACTCAATAGTTAATTTTTGAATATCCTCTCTGAGTTCCTTAGATTTACTAAGGACATCAAAACCATTAGAGACAGGTATCTCCAGGGTTTCTTTTATATCAGATTTAGCCCTGACGGGTTCTGTATAACAATCAGTCTTTCCATTTGTAAGCAGGAGCTGGCTATCTTTAACAGTAACAGTATGCTTCATTTCTGTCCTTTCACCATTAAGTCCAATTGCCTTTACCAATACATTATATTCCACTGCTTTCTCTTTATATAAAAGGGCAAATAAAAAGAAACCGGACTTATCACTATTTTTCACAAAAGGATAAAGCCTTGCTCCCTCAGAACTTGTCCTGTTAGTATCAGGACAGGCTATAAGAGAATTATTAAGATAAATCTCCACTCTATCTATACCGTAATCTGAGACAACCCATCCTGAAATTTCAAGAGAACCACTGTATAACTCTATATCAGTCAAAGAAATTACAGGTTTTACTATTCCTTTACTGATTACAGAAGTGATTATTTCCCTCTTTCTGCCTTCATAAGTTATACCTTTAATTTTTATTATATGATTATTACCCAGGGGACAGAGAATAGGCAGTTTTGAAGAAAAATAAAAACCGGCAGTGCCACTGTCTTTTAAAAAAGGATAGACCTTCTCTACATCTGGTCTTGGTAACCCATATACAGCTTTATCAAGAAGCATATTGTCAAGATATATTTCAACTCTCTCTATACCAGTAAGGGCCCATCCAGAGATTTCTATCGAATCATAAAAAAGCTCTACCCTGTCACATTTTAATAATATATGGTGGGCTCGCACCTTTTTTATTAAATTCAGAATATAAGAAACAGGCAAAGTCGAGATACTGGCACAATAAATTCTCCATCCGTACGAATTATAAATACTCTCTAAAGCTTTTTCTTTTTCCAGTAACTGTGCTATAAGGTTTTTTTGATTTTCTATTATTATATTTTTTTCTTCTACAGTGTTTTTTCCCGCCATACACTTTTCACTCAGACGAAAAACTTCTTCTCTCATATCCCTGTAAGATCCAAAAATAGCTTTTACATTATCTGTATATAAGGTTCTGTGATTTTCAATAAGCTGCTCATAAATAACAGGTATCGTCTCTTTTGCAATCAATCTGACCATAGAATCTTTCCTGACTCTATAATAAAATAAAACCTCTGGAATTCTATAAACCTTTTTTTTGATCTCAATTAAAGAAAGCCAGAAATCCCAGTCTTCACATCCGTACTTCATAACGCTTCTGTATCCGCCGACTCTTTCCCAGTCCTTTTTCCTGAAAAACCCGGAGGCAAATATCATATTCTCAAGTAATATTCTTTCCGGGGAATAATCAGGAAGGTTCCATTCGCTCTGCTCGGATCCAAACACTTCTGCTCTGGAGTAAACAATACCAATTTCAGAATCTTTATCGAGTATTTTAACTGCCTTTTCCATATACTCATGGCCAATTTTATCATCGGCATCCAGAGGAAGTATATACTCTCCTGAGGCTTCTTTAATCCCGTTATTTCTTGCCTGTGGCAGTCCCTGATTTATTGTATGAAGAACCTTTGTTTTCGGTTTACTGTAATCTTTCAGTATATTAAGGGTATTTTCATCTGTAGAACCATCATTTACTATTATTATCTCAAAATCCCCACAGGTCTGAGATAATACCGAATCTACTGCTTCATCAATATACTCACCCTGGTTATAACACGGAATAACAACACTTACTTTAGCCATAGGTTAAACTCACAGAAATTCCCTGAATTTACTTATTACAAAATCAATATCTTTTTCTTCCATAGGAACATAAAGAGGTAAAATTATACTTCTGTCAGAAAGATCTTCCGACAGGGGAAGTTTTAAGCCTTTACAATATTCCCTGTAAGCAGGTTCTCTATGGACAGTCATTATTCCTCTTCTTGTGTAAATACCGGTATCAAGTAATTTCTGCATTAATTCATCTCTTGTAAGAGGTGCTTCTTTTTTTATATAAACACTGTAGGACTGATAATTGGTAAAATAACCCTTTTCTTCAGAAGGTAATCTGATACAATCTATATCTCTGAAGGCTTCATTATATTTATGGGCAATTTTTCTTCTTTCCCCAATAAGCCAGTCCAGTTTTTTCAGCTGTTTTATACCGATAGAAGCCTGAATATCTGTCATTCTATAGTTATAACCCACTTCTATATATTCTTCAAAAATAACCCTTTTTGCATTATGTCTTACACTGTCACTTACAGACATTCCATGCTGACGTAAAAGCCTTAATCTTTCAGCATAAGACTCCTGTGAAGTACATACCATACCGCCATCACCTGTGGTAATTACTTTTCTGGGATGAAAGGAAAAACATACCAGATCAGAATGAGAACCAATTTTTTTACCTTTATAAACCGCACCTGCTGCACAGGCAGCATCTTCGATTAATATGAGATTATATTTCTCACAGAGGGACTTAAAAGCATCGATATCTGAAGGAAGACCCATCTGATGGACAATTAAAATAGCCTTTGTTTTCGGATTTATCAATTTTTCTGCAGATTTTATGTCAATATTATAAGTTTCCGGGTTAACTTCTGCAAAAACAGGTTTCCCTCCGGCATGGATAATTGAGTTAGCAGTGGCAATATAACTCATGGAAGGGCAAATTACCTCACACCCTTCCTTTATGCCGGAGACAATCATAGAAAGGTGTAAAGCAGTGGTGCAGCTTGAAAGAGCCACTGCATATAAAGCTCCTGTATAAAGGGCAAAGTTCTCTTCGAATTCTCTGACCTTAGGCCCCTGTGTAACCCAACCTGAAAGTATTGTATCATAAGCACTCTGAGCTTCTTCAACTGTGAGATAGGGTTTTGCTATATTAATCATATAATCCCTTCTTTTCAAAATACCAGGCAGATAAAAATTTCAATCCTTCTTCCAGACTTACAGAAGGTTTAAAATGAAGCATTTTTTCTGCCTTCTCTATCTGTGCAAGTCTCTTCCCTACAGGATTAACAGTGCTCTCAGGCATGAATACAGGCCTGAGTGACGAATTGTTAATTTTTAATAAAATTTCAAGCAATTCTAAAAGAGTTGTTTCCCTTTTATAACCAATATTAAACACCTCATCTGTTGCATCAGATAAAAGAGCCTGTATATTGGCTTTAACAACATCTGTAACATAAATAAAATCCATACTGGTAGAACCATCACCGTAAATCAGAGGATTTCTATTTTCCCTGATACAATCAAGCCATCTGATCATCACCTCCGTATATTTACCATCAATATCCATACGGGGGCCATATATATTAAAATACCTGAGAGCAATATAAGGAAGGCCATACATATAATGATAACTTCTCAGAATCTGTTCGCCGAATAATTTTGCTGCTCCGTAAAAGGTTTTATTATCATAAGGATTATCCGTTTCAGGAGTGGGAAAATTCTGTGCAAGACCATATACGGAAGCACTGGAAGAATAGATTAACTTCTTTATTTTATGTTTTCTGGCACTCTCTATTATATTAAAGGTTGCTTTTGCCATAACATCAAAACCTTCAGCAGGGTTTGCTGCACAGGCATTAATACGTAAAGCTGCCATATGAAAACAATAATCTGATCTTAACATAAAATTATCAATTAATCTTTCATCTCTTATATCCCCTTTTATAAATTCCACTGCAGGATTAGTAAGGAACTTTTTCATATTATCATAGGTACCTCTGAAGAGATTATCCAGGATATATATTTTTGCAGGTTCCATTAATAATAATTCCTCCACCAGGTGAGAACCTACAAAGCCGGCTCCCCCGGTAATGAAGATCTTTAAATTTTTAATTTTATTATCCATAATTACTCCTTTAATTGGTGATGGGTGATGGGTGAACAGTGATCGGTAAAAGGGCAGAACAATGTTCTGCCTCTACGTCTCACGTCTCACGTCTCACCTCAATATCAACAATCCTATCAATTATAAAAACCTTTCTCTTTCTTGATGCATCAAGAGTTCTCCATAAATATTCCGCTATAATACCCAGAGATATATTCGTAATTCCAAAACCTATCATAAGGACTGATAAAAGTGCCGGCCATCCAGGTTTTATATCATGCATAAAAAGAGTACGAAAAACAACATAAATAGCCCAGAGAAATCCTAAAAAGGCCATACTGAAGCCCACTATGGAAACAAATCTTATGGGAGCATAAGAAAAAGCTACAAAAGAATCTATAAAAAGTTTTATCTTTTTAGATAATGTCCATTTGGATTTACCGGCATATCTTTCTCCTTTATCATATATTATTGAAGACTGCCTAAAACCAAGAGAAAGAATCTGTAGAAAAATAGAAGAATTACCTTCAATATTCTGATTTAATTCATCTCTTATCTTACTGTTAAACAAAACTATATCAAAACCATGTTTTGGAAACGTAGAGATGGCAAATCTTCTCATAAGAACTGCATAAAGCTCTGAAAAAATTCTTTCCAGAAAAGATGACTTTACATTACCCCTGGCAGCCCAGACAATATCATATCCTTCTCTGGACTTATCATAAAGTCTACCGATTAATTCCAGAGGGTCCTGTAAATCGGCAGGCATAAAGGTAATATATTCA
>JAKJGF010000384.1 GCA_022704525.1 Bacillota bacterium
ATAAACCGCCCTTTAGATTGTGTTTCCTTCCAACCTTCCTCGGAACTCTGCAAAAAGCCTCTCTTTGATTTAATTGAACAGATACAATCCCTTGAAATAGAAAATGATAAGGTCAGAGTTCTCCTCTGGAATACTATGGAAATTTACGAAAGAACACTTACAACGGCTCTTATTGAAAAACTTTCCGAAGTAATAAATGTTATAGAAGCCTTAAATCTCCCGGCAGGTGGTAAAGAGACAAAAGAAATACTTGACAGAATTGAACCTGTAATAAAATGTCTGGAAGAAAGAAAGACCTCTATAAATAATGTAATAAAAGCCATAAACATATTAAAAGCAAAATTTCAGGAGATCTGGGATAAAAGAGGAATTTATGATAATAAAATAAGACACCTCTGGGTAAGGCTCTCCAATCTTGAAAATGAATATGGTACTAATTCTCCAAAGGTAAGTAAAACTCCTCTCACATCTTACTCTGATTTAATTGTCACTCACCCTTACATAGTTAAAGAAATTACTTTTTTCCCGGAATCTATGAATATAAATTATTATCTGGAAGATAAAAATCTGACACATTCAGTAAAATATAAAAAAACCATATTAAAATCCATAAGAAAATTCCTGAAAGATATTACAATATTTCTTAAAAATCATTTTACTTCAACAATAGAGAATTACATACCAAAATGTTATAATTGCGGTAAATGCTGTTCCATATTTACCGTATGTATAGCTCCATCGGATATAAGAAGACTTGCAGATGAATTTAATATTAGTGAAGAAGAAGTCAGAAAAAAATATATAGTCTCACCGGAAGAGAATGTAAATACAGGCTACTGGAATCCCGGAAGCGGTATAATAAAGAAAACAGAGGAAAAAATATGTGTCTTTATGAAAAAAGGGAATCTCTGTTCTATCCATCCCTTTAAACCCGGTATATGCAAACAGTACGAACCGGGTAAGAGGCAATGTTATACCACAATTGATGATGACCATTACTACAGATTACTTTCCAATATACGTGCCGTAACCTTTAACAACCAGACGATAAGTATAATTACTGACTATACATATGAGAATTTCCCCGGGCCTCTCATCCTGAACTGGTATGATTATCCTCTTTTAAAAAACAGTATAGAGGTTATTCTTTCTAAATTAAAGAAGAATCTACCAGATTTACTGGCAAAGAGTTGAAAAACGTGATAATCTATTAACAGTCAATGACCCCGCCCACAAGGGGCCGGGGCTTGCGGTGCAAACCGTAAGTTCTCACATTGATTAGAGTAATTCTAAAAAAATGTACCAAAATCAAGGATAAAAATAAAAGGTATAGAAATAAAAAAAGTATGAGTAAGAAAAATGAAAAAATAATAAGGAAATGGGGTAGGCCATATATAGAGTAATTCTAAAAAGTCTTGTCCTAAATATTACAAATTGCTCTCACCTCAAATGAACTGTGCTGGATGATACCGGCAGAAGACGTGAAAAATTTCTTAAAAGAGTTAATTGAGAAAACACCTGCAGATTAAATCTTTCCCGAATTCTCCTTAATGCCTTTTCTAAAAACCAGACTTAAATCTATCTCCAGGCCTTCAAAACCTTCAACTTTTATTTTATCTGATTTCGTATATTCTTCAGGAGTTCCATAACTATCATTATTCTTCAATTTATAAATATAAATTTCTTTTTCATCAGGATCTACAATCCAATACTGCTTGACTTTATTTTTTTCATAAAGTCTTCTTTTCTTTAAACAATCTTTAGAAGCAGTAGAAGGAGAAAGAATTTCTATCGCTATATCGGGAGCACCGAGACAACTTCTATAATCTTCTACCTTATCCTGATCGCAGACAACAATAATATCAGGTTGAACAACATCAAATATCTCTTTATCATTCTTCTTCTTACCTTTAGGAAACCGAACATCTACAGGTGTAGCAAATACTTCACAGGTTTTATCAATTAAATAATTAGCTATTTGCCTGGAAAGCTCCATTGATATTCTCTGATGATCCAGTATAGGAGCAGGACTCATATTATAAGGAACCCCGTCAATAAGCTCCCACCTTTCATCATCAGACCAGGTGAGGTAATCTGCATAACTATATTTTTTCTCTATATCTAATTTTCTTGCAATACTTTCCATCGATAATTCCTCCTCAATGTACCTTTCATATTCATAATAACATATAGAAAGGGGGAAATTCAATGTACGACAGAAAAAAGGTTGTGTAAAAAAAGTGTTGGTTCGAATACCTATTGCACTAATTTTACCTGCACAAAATTGATTTTTAATAAATTTTTTAGAAACATAGCCAGTTTCCCTCCTTGTCATTCCCACGA
>JAKJGF010000004.1 GCA_022704525.1 Bacillota bacterium
AACAAGCCACTCCTGCTGCATATAGAATATTCTGGTGTTATGGGCCCAAAGAATCACAAATTACTATTATTTCTATCACATCACATCCATAACAAAAAGAAAAGTGATTATAGTATATTTCATAACTTATTAGAATTTAAATGCTTCGTGATGCGTAATGCGTAATGGGTTATCTTCACGCATCACGCTTTACGCTTTACGAGGTTCTTAATTATGGATTGTTATGAAACTAACTATATAAGGATTTTGTGATATGGTCTTTAAAAAATAAAAAATTCTAAAAACAAAAGCAGGAAATTTCCCTCATCATGTAGAATTCTGGAAATAGAACAGGTGAAGATGTCTTGTTGACAGATCACCTGTTTTATTATTTCCAGTGAGGAAGCACTTATATTTATCAAAAAATAGAGACTAGAAATTTTGATAATCTGAAAACATTAAATATGCTTTTTCACGATATATACCTCCATTCCCTGGGGCTTTTAAGCCCCTAATTTTTTATTTATAAGAATTTAATATGATAGAAGATAAAGTTAAGGAGGAATTTCCATAGTTAGTTTTGAACTATATAAATCAAATATCCTGAATTATGAAACTCTTTTAATACAATGAAAAAAATTAAAATACCCTTAATAATAAGTATAATAATCCTCATAATTATCTTTCTATCTGTATTTAAATTAAAATCCAACCCTCTTTTGGTTGAATATCCCGAGAAAAAAGAAGTTCTTCAGAGTATTGCAGCTACAGGCAGGGTTAAAGCTGTAAAAGAATCTATAATAAGCAGTGAAATAACAGATATTATAAGTAAATTATCTGAAGACAAAGGAGACATAGTAGTAAAAGGGAAGAATTAAACAGGAAGATAGAGAAAGAATGAGTGAAATACTTAGAGATATGGGTCTTGGTGCCAGACTTAATAATAAACCTGCTGAACTTTCTGGAGGTGAACAGCAGAGAGTGGCCATAGCGAGAGCCCTTTCCAATTCTCCTAAGATTGTTCTCGCAGATGAACCCACAGGTAACCTGGATACAAAAAATACAGATATTATATTTAAAATACTCCGTGATTTAGAGTATTTCTAAAAAATTTTGTCTTAAAGTTTCTCTACATACTCGTAACAGGTAAATAGTTACTTAATATTTTTCGGACATTACTTTTTGTACTTACTCTAAATGTTAAATACAATATAACTTTTCTTCTGGTAACTCATAATATGGATCTGGCAGGAGAAATGAAGAGGATAGTTACAATACAGGATGGAGAAATTGTTGAAGATATAAGAAACTGAATTAATTATAAGGGGCGAGATAATCTCGCCCCTCTACATCTAATCCCAGAGCTTATTCCAGAGGCTTTTGGCCCCGTCAGCTACGGCACTGGCACCATCAGCAATCACTTCTCCGGCCTTCTCGATAACAGGTCTTGCCATAACTGCGGCGACTCCGCCCACAGGGCCTCCGATTGCTGTACCAAGGAGGAACTCGGGTTTCTTCATATCTTCGTATTTAAAGTCAACACCAACTTTAAGTTCTGCTCCTACAAGAAGTCTACCACCAAGTTCCACCTCAGCATGAATTCCTTCTTTGTTGACATTCAGTCCACCACCGGCAGTTATTCCTTCGCTTTCACCTCCCACAAGTGTAACCTCTGCCTTGGTCCCGCTTCCTGCCTTTGTTTTAGCTTCTGTATTAATCTGAGTATAGACTTCTCCTGCTGTGGCTACTTCGGCAACCCTGAACCCCACATTCAATTCATCTTTTGATACCTTGAATCTTCCACTTGTTTCTACTTCACCACCGGCTCTTACTCCTGTTTCCACACTGCCTTTTATAGAGCCTTCTTTTGTTTTCACTTCTCCTTCTGCTCCTACTGCTGCCTTTGCCCAGGCTTCTCCTTTAACTTTACTTTCCAGGGCTACTCTATCTTTACTGAGCTCAAGTTCTGATTTTACTTCACCTTCTGCTATGGCTGAACCATAAGCATAACCCTTCCCGGAAACTTCTTTATCTCCAACCTTTAATTTGCCACCGACTTCTTCTCTGACTGATGCTTCTGCTTTCGCTCTTGCTCCAGCTGAAGCTCTGACTCCCCTATCACTTAACTCCAGTTCTGACTTTCCTTCAGCTTCGGCTTTTAGTTTTGCTTCTGCCTTCATCTTAGCTGAAAGTTCAGTATCTTCTCCAACCTTTATTTTGTCTTCTATTTCCACTCCGGCTTCTACTCCTGCATAAACCTTCCCTTCTGATGAAGCTTTTAACCTCTCATTACTTATTTCAAGTTCTGTTTTACCTTCAGCTCCGGCATCGGCTTTGATTTCTGCCTTCTCTCTGGCAGAAAGCTCTACATCTTCTCCAATCTTTATTTTATCCTCTCTTTCCAATCCTGCTTCTGCCTGTGCATGGGCTTTCCCTTTAGCTGAACCTTTCAGTCCCTTATGACTTACTTCCAAATCTGCTTTGCCTTCAGCTCCAATTTTAGCTTTACCTTCTGCCTTTCTACTGGTTGAAAGTTCACCATCTTCTCCGAGTGTTAATTTATCTTCTGCTCCTGCTTTAGCTCCTGCTTCCGAATGGGTAGAAACCTCTCCTTTATACTTCATACCATGCTCATCTGATCTGAATTTCGAAGAAACTTTACTTTCTGAATGAGTGGAGGCTTCTCCTCCGGCCTTTCCTTCCAATTCTACTTCTCCTTTTTTTACTGAGCCGGAAGTAATTGCTTCCACTTTATGTTTATCCTCTTTCTCATATCCACCGGAAATATGTTCAGTTGAACCATCTCCCCCTGTAATACTTTTTGACAGTTTTGATTGTGTCTTAACAAAATCCTGAGAGTTCACAGGATCTGCTTTTGGAGCCTCTTTGACTTTTGTAGGAATAAGTAATTCCTGGCCTGCCTGTACCACATTGGGATCTTTAAGATTATTTTCCTTTGCTACCTTCTCAACTAATTTTTGTTCTACAATTTCTTTATTGGTATATCCTGCATTCTTCAGAGAATTCCATACGGAAGTATTACCTTTACTTTTACTCTGCCACTTTTCTATCTTTACAGATGTATACCCGGGTTGATTGGACACTGATGAAATTGACATTATTACCACCTCCAGAGAGTATAATTCGCCTTTTGTACTTATATCACGTAATTTTTATAATTGTAAATATAAGAGATTATATTTTCTTATTTTTTCTTTATTCTAAATATTCCACTTTAGTTATATAGATTATTTACAGGGTTATTTTGAAGGTTGTATTAAATTGTTCCACTATCTTCAATAAATCGGGGCTTAATTTCTGATATGTTTTCTTTACTATTTCCCGGGGAATCTTTTTATAAAATGCCTGGGCTATGCTACCTGCTATAGAGGCAATCGTATCACTGTCACCACCCAGAAAAACAGCTTTCCTTATAGCATCTTCAAAATTTTTAGATTCCAGAAAAACCGTAATAGACTCTGGTACAGTAACCTGACAGCTTATCTCAAACCTATAGCTCTTAGAGATTTCTTCAAGAGTTTTATCAAGATTATATTGAAAATTACTCACAATATAATCTTTTATCTCCTTTTTACTGCTCCCCTTCAGAGATAGAAATACCGCTGCTGCTGTTGCCTGTGCACCTTTTATACCTTCCGGATGATTATGAGTTACCTCTGCACTTCTTCTGGCTTCCTCCAGAACTTTTTCAATTGTCTCAAGGGCAAAACCTATAGGGCTTACTCTCATAGCGGAACCATTGCCATAACTGTTGTAAGGTTCTGTGTCATCAGAAAATATCCATTTCTTAAACCTCCCGCCATATCCTGCACGGGCATACTGACGGCCATATTCTTTATATACTGTCACATAATCTTTACCAGTTAAAATAGCATCAGCTACAGCAATACTCATTACCGTATCATCGGTAAATTTTGATTTTTCACTGAATAATGGGAAATCTATTGTTCCAATCACTTTCCCTTCGTAAATAGAACCTATAATATCACCGGCAATAGCCCCGATCATAATGTTTGTCCTCACATTATAAAATAAGTGAACAGTGAGCAGTGAGCAGATTAGTTTCTCTTCACTGTTCACTGCTCACTGTTCACTTTATAATTATAACTCATAATATCAGATTAATCAATTTATATATTTTTCTTCCATTTATTCCGGAGTTCCTTACCGTTTGTTCCGGAAGGCACAGAAAGCCCCTGAAGAACATCTTTTACCTCTTTCTATACTATTAATAAAATAAATTATAACATGTCCTTATATATATTGTAAAAACATTGACAGGCAACATAAAAATTTATATACTTAAGTAGTTAAGCGTTACGTTGTAAAGGGGTGAGAAAGTGAAAAAATAAGTGTTCCTTGGGAGGATAACTTTTTCCGTAATCCCTGTAGTCCTCTGTTTCTTTCCCGGTTTAATCGGAAAGGAGGAACGCTTATGATGGTGCTTCAATTCAAATCAGTTACTAAATACATTGGAGCAAGAAAAATACTGAGTGACATTTCACTTATAATAAATAAAGGACAGAGGGCAGGCTTGGTAGGCAGAAACGGCTGTGGCAAGTCTACCCTCTTTAAATTGATAGTAAAAGAAGATAAGCCCCACAGGGGAGAAATAATCATACCTGAAGATGTTAAAACAGGTTATCTTCCCCAGGGTTTTTGCGAGCTTCATAATGAGCCGGGAAAAACTGTAAAGGATTTTCTTTTTGAGCCGGTGGAACCATATATGACCCGTCTGGCAGAACTTGAAAAACTTATGGGACAGAATTTAACCGGAAAAGAAATGGAAGATATACTGAAGGATTACGGAAAGATATCAGGAGAATTTGAAAAAAGAGAGTGAAAAGTGTTTTATGGTGCAGGGGCGAACCTTGTGTTCGCCCGGGTTACGCTCCAAAAAAGTACTTCCTCACTTCTTCTACTGTGGGTATACCTTTTCTTCCACCCATAAAGCGACATTTGAGACCTGCCACAATAGAAGCAAAGTTAAGATTTGTGGGAAGATCATAACCGAGAGTCAAACCGTAGGCGAAGGCGCCGTGAAAAACATCCCCTGCACCTGTTGTATCAACTAAAGAATCGATTTTATAAGCCTTCTGTGTTATAATCTCTTCTCCATTAAAGGCTATTGTTCCCCTCTCACCGAGAGTAATCACAAGTATGCTTTCTTTAAATCTCTTTCTCCAGAATAAAAGAGCTTTTTCCAGAGAAGATTCTTTTGTGTATTCCAGGAGATATCTTTCCGGAAGGATATGGTGTGTTCCCAGGGCAAAAAGAGAATCGTTTTCAGGGGAAAATCTCTCTATATCAGTTACTACAGGTATCTGTAATGAACGGGCAATACTGACAGCTTCCAGAGAGGCCTTTGAGTGATGGGTATCAATAAGAAGGCACCGGCAATTACTCACAAAATCTCTATCTATATCCTGAGGGGTGAGAAATCTTTTTGTACCTCTGTTATAAAAAATAGTCCTGTCGCCGGTATCTTCAAGAGTCATACAGAAAGCTATATGAGAAGTACTACTTTTATCTATAAAAAGATGAGAAATATCCACTCCTTCCTCCAGGAAAGACTTTCTGATCTTCTCTCCGAATTCATCATCTCCCACAACGCCGATTATTGAAGCCTTTCCCCCAAGACGTGCCACAGTTACAATAGCAGTCCCTGTCTGTCCCCCTCCCTGTTGATCTATAAAAGACATTTCTGTCTTTTCACCTGTGCCGGGATATTTCTTTATAATTCCCAGGAAATCCCATGCAGCGCCACCTATTCCGATAACGTCGAATTTGCTGGTATTAAGCATTAAAATAAGTGAGCAGTGAGCAGTAAACAGCAGGAATTTCTTTACTGTTCACTGCTCACTGCTCACCCTTCACCTCTCACTTCTTAATAAATCTTTCTACCTCTTTAATCAAGGTATCAGGTGAAACAGGTTTCTCCAGAAAACGATCTACAGGAAACATTTCACTGTCACTATCAATTTCACAGGGTAATTCATTATTAATAGCACTCATTCCTATTATGGGAATATGTTTCCAGTTCTTATTTCTCTTAATATCCCTGGCTACAGTTATTCCTTCATCTATACTGTCCATCATAATATCAAGGAGTATTAAATCAGGAGAAGTCTCTTTTAATAGTTCAATACCTTCTTTTCCATTGGAGGCTCTTATTACGGTATACTCTTTTGCCTCTAAAAGCGTAGTTAGAGCTTCTACTAAATCATCATCATCATCAATAATTAAAATATTTTTCCCTTTCCTCATAAATACAATTTCACCCCTATGCTTTATTTATAACACAATGGGAAACAACATATTTAACAGGACACTGTTCTGAATCATCTTTATAAGGACATGTTATTGTTGTTTCTTTTAAAACCACTTCATTCTCAACGGAATACTTATCCACTCCAAGATTATTAAGAGCATTGCAGGCATTACGCCTTACACTCCAGAAATCACAGGTACGAATTATTTCTTCCAGGAAAGGAATTGCTTTTTTATCACCAAGTTTTCCAAGTACTCTTGCCGCCTCTTTTCTTATATGTCTGTCGGGGTCTTTCAGTCTTGCCAGTACAATATCTGTAACCTCCGGATTCCCAATACCTATAGTTCCAAGCACAGATACAACCTTATTTCTTATCATGCTTTCTGAATGTTCTGCTAAAGCCATAACCTCTTTTATTGCTTCTGATGCTTTCATAATCTTTATTGCATCCAGTGCCTGATAAATAATATTTTCATCAGTATCAGAAAGGTGTAATAAAATGAAAGGCAGGGCTTCTCTGATTTTAAGCCTCCCTAAAACCTGAAGTGCACAGATTTTGGCCCATACAACACCTTTAATCTTAATAAGGGCATTCATAATTTCCCTCTCCAAAAACTCTGAGTCAGCGTTAATAAGGATCTGTGTTAATTCAGGTATTGCCCTTGTATCTTTGAGTTCTCCCATAGCTCTGATAGCTCTTATTCTCAGGCGAAGGTCACTGTTATTAAGGGCTATATCCATTAATACCTTAATATCTATGGGATTAACACAGAGAACATCCATAAGATGCTGAATAGATTTGGGACTGTTCAGTTCAACAAGAGAGTTTATAGTTGTAAGCCTCACTAAATGATGAATATCCTGAAGACAATCTATAAGAGGCATTATGGCATTATCGGACTTTATCTTTCCCAGGGCTTCAATAATAGCTTTTTTCTTATATTTATTACTGGTATGCCTTAGTTCTGCTATAAGGGATTCAACAACGTCCTCTCCCTGATTTACTATAGCAGTTACAGCATTTTGCCTTACCCCGGGATGTATATCTCCAAGAAGATTCAATAAAGGTAATACAGTTTCATTCCCTCCTATATTACCAAGAGCTCTTGCTATTTCTTCTCTCACTGTATCATTTTCATCATCGGATAATCTTATCAGTACCGGAAGTGCATCATGACATTTAAACTCACCCAGTACTCTTGTAATACCGGCCTTTAAAGATGGGCTCTGATAGGCAATGGAATCGATTAATATATCTACATAATCTCTGCCTATTTCTATGAGAGACTCTACAGCCTTTTTACGGACTTCCTTATCAGGTAACTGAAGGATATATAAAAGGGAAAAAACCGACTTAATATCACCTTCTGCTTTTATTGCATCTACTTCGCTGTTAATTATACTTATGGCAGTATTTCTGACAAACCATTCAGGATCTCTGGAAAGCTCCAGTAATTTCCCTATAACAGGGAGACCGCCGACTTTTCTGAAATTTCCAAGGGCCCTTATAGTAGCCGTTCTTATATTGGAATTCTGATCGAAAAGAACCTTGGGCTTTAAGAGATGTTTAAGAGAATCGGGGTTTTTTGTATCTGAGAGTGCATATATAGCAGATTCACGAACTTCATCATCTTTATCATCAAGAGCTTCTACAATATGAGAAAAAGCTTCAGGCCCCGGGATTTTGGAAAGTTCATGGACAGCTCTTCTTCTTACTTCGGCCATATCATTCTTTAATTGTTCAACTAATTCACTTAAAGTCATTTCCACCACCTATATTCTTTCTATATAACCCTGACAGCATTTAGTCGGGTCAAAAGCTGTTAATCGGTATGTACAGGCTATGTTCGTCATTATACCTACACCACCGACAAAGCAGCCTATACGGGGACAGGTAAGCTCACTGATACCACTGCTTTTTGCAAGTATATCCTCACAGCAGGGAAGATATATACACTTAAAGATGGATAATTCAATCCTGTTCGGATTTATTTCACTTAAAACAAACTGACTGGCATCTTCAAAAAGGCCTGTTTTAAGTCCCAGTTCAATATAAGATTCCATGGCATCTTTTATTGTGGCGGCAGGCTTTATTTTAATACCATATTCATTGGATGCAATAGTCATTAAATTATAAGCAGCATTTTCATATACCCTCACACAGAATTCCCTGGGATGAGGATAAAAATCTCTTGCTGTTTCTTCAATAGCCGTTACCCAGACTCTTACAAGTTCTCTCATACTTCTCATATGTTTAGGATCAATCATGTTCTCTTCTCCTCCACTAATTTCTTTGTTTCCTGCGCTATTACAAGCTCTTCGTTTGTGGGAATACATAACACTGCAGTGCGGCCTGTACTGATTGTTAAACTCTTCTGATTATTCTTTTCTTTATCTATTACTATACCGAGGAATTCAAGGCCTTCACAGACAAGTTCTCTTACCTTCACTGCATTTTCTCCTATACCGCCCGTGAAAATCACTGCATCAAGCCCTCCCATTTCAGCAGCATAGGCACCTATATACTTCTTTATACGGAGACTGAAAACATCAAGAGCCAGTTTAAACTGATATTCTCCTCTCTCAGCTCCTTCTATTATTTCTCTCATATCATTTGATCTCTCAGAGATACCTTTAAGACCTGACTGACTGTTCATAAGTTTATCCATTTCAGCAGGTTTTAAGCCTTCTCTTTCCATAAGATATGTAATAATAGCAGGGTCAATGTCTCCACATCTTGTGCCCATAACGAGACCTTCTAAAGGTGTAAAACCCATAGAGGTATCAACAGAGATACCGCCTTTTACTGCAGTTATACTTGCACCGTTACCGAGATGGCAGGTTATCATCTTAAGTTCTTCTACGGGTCTTTTTAAGATTTCAGCAGCTTTCCTGGAAACATAGTAATGGGAAGTCCCGTGAAATCCGTATCTCCTTATACCCATCTTTTTATATAAAGAATAAGGGAGAGCATATATGTAAGAAGAGGGCGGCATCTGCTGATGAAAAGCCGTATCAAAGACCCCTACCTGGGGTTTGCCGGGTATAATCCTGGCACATTCCTTTATACCTTTCAGATTATGGGGATTATGAAGAGGAGCAAATTTAATACAATCTTCTATCTGCTGTATAACCTCATCCGTTATAACTACCGAGTTGGCAAATTTCTCTGCACCGTGAACCACACGATGTCCTATGGCCATAATCTCATCTAAATTTTTTATCATACCATGCCTGGGATGAGTCAGCATATCTATGATCTTTTGTATTGCCACTGCATGGTTTGAAATTTCCGTAACCTCTCTGTATTCATTTCTTCCCTTTGGCTGATAACGGACTATGGCATCAGTAGTGCCAATCCTTTCCACAATACCTCTGGCGAGATTGTCTTCTGTCTCTGCCTGAATAAGCTGAAATTTGGCAGATGAACTACCGCAATTTAATACGAGAATATTTATTTCTATCACCTTCTTTTCCTTTGTTATCTATACAGTTTGCCCGATTTTTTTCGACAAATAAATTAAAAGCCCTTTAAATTATTTAACTGATTTTACTCATTCAATTTTTTAATGGCATCTTCTCTATTTTTTCTGGCAAGTTCATAATTGAGATCAATCTGAAGAGCTTTATCGCAACACTTTATAGCCTCAGAGTAATTTCCCTGAGTATGCAAATCCATCCCAATTTTCTCTATTAATCTTTTTTTGTTTTCTTCTTTAAAATTATAATTTTTTCACCGGCTTTTCTCGCTAAAGTTATCAATTTTTATACTTCTTGGTATGTTTGCTGAAACTCTTCTGGTTATTGTATAATTCCTCCTGGATAAAGGAAAATTACATCTCAAATTTTACACAACCAGATATATTTCTTCAATTGTAATCAATTTGAATATGATATATAATTATCTCATAAATATAAAATCAGGAGAAATATATTATGAGTATGGAAAGTGCAAAAGCATTTATTGAAAAAATGAATACTGATGAGGATTTCAGAAAGAAAGTTGTAGAGTGTAAAGATTCAGATGAGAGAAAGTCGTACGTCTCAAAAGAAGGTTTTGAGTTTGAAGTTGAAGAACTTAAGATGACCAGATCACATCTGTCAGACCATAATCTGAACAGTGCCGTTGCAGGGAGTGGTGACTGTAATCCCGACTGGTCGGGTGCATATGGATGGATGTTATTTGATTTTATTCACTAACAGACAGTATACTGGAGAAAGTAAGAATTCTTATTAAACTCATACGTAACATTTCTCTTGTTTTTATTCAATAATTATGAAAGGAGAAAAGCAGGTTAAATTTTACACCAACAAACTATTTTGTTCATTGTGACGCACCATGAAATAGTTTATCATAATTTAACTTGCCAAGTGATAAAAAATGATATGGAAAGAATGGAGTAATCAATTAACAGAAGTATTGGGACTCAAAAAAACTTCTGTAAGTGTCACCTGGACAGATACGGTAAACTTTGAGGTGTCCAGAAAAAAAGTACGGGTCTGCGGAGCTATCAGCAGAGCGTCTAAAGGAGATATTATTGATCTTACAAAAGAAAACTCAGATTGTAGTGGTGGATCTATGTATCTCGGTATTGGCGGCTTTTCGCCGGAACATATGAAAACACTGAGAGAATTTCTTATTGAAGGAGAAAAACTTTACTCCTGTCCTGCGGCAATCCATCGCTCTATGGCACTGGCAAAGATAAAACCTCCCACGGGAATGGCAGAACATATAATATTTGCACCTTTAAATAAGGCGGAATTAAAGCCTGATGTAGTGATATTTATCTGTAATTCCTGGCAGGCAGCAAGACTTGTCCATTTAGTAACCTTTGAGACAGGTGTCCCCCTGGAATGTGATCCCTCGGGTTCTCTCTGCAGATCAGTAATTACTTACCCACTGATAACAGGTAAAGTAAATGTCTCTTTTGGAGATATTACAGCAAGAAAAATGTCTAATATTTCTGAAGATGAACTCTTTGTAACATTACCTTATATTTATCTTAAATCGGCAGTGGAGCATATCCCCTTCTGCACAGCAGGTACAGCAAAGGGAAGGATTCCTGAGGCCATGAAAGAACTTATAAAAAGTCAGGGAGGCGAAATGCCGGAGATATAGGACGTGAAAGTAGAGAAAGATATTGCAAAATTACAAAAAGCTATTGACGATTCCAGTTATATCGTAGCTTTTACAGGTGCCGGTATATCTACAGGAGCAGGGATACCTGATTTTCGAGGTAAATCAGGGATTTACTCCACCGGTGCCTATGATCCTTATAAAACATTTGACTATCAGTATTTTCTGAAAGATCCTTCCTATTTCTTTAAATTTGCAAAGGATTTTGCAGGTCTTTATGAAAAAATCATACCTACAGAAGGACATAAATTTCTGGCTCGACTGGAAGAAGTGGGAAAACTGCAGGCCCTTATAACTCAGAACATAGATGGTCTTCATCAGATAGCCGGATCGAAAAATGTTATAGAAGTTCACGGGGGATTTACAAAGGCTCACTGTATTGATTGCTGGAAAGAATACGGTTTTCCCTGGATAAAAAAAGAGATTTTGAAAATAGGGGAATTGAAATGTACCTGTAGTGGATGGGTAAAACCCGATATAGTCTTCTTCGGTGAAGCGGTAACAGGTATGGAAGAAGCTGTTCAATATACCAGAAAAGCAGATCTTTTTCTTGTAATGGGTTCTTCTCTTACGGTTCAACCTGCATCACTACTGCCTTTTTTAACAAATGGAAAGGTTGTTGTTATAAATATGGGAGATGTTATGTTGCCAGAAGAGAAAATATATCTGAAATTTGATTCAGATATAGACTCTATCATTAAAAAATTGAATGTATAAAAATTAAAGAAAAAAAAAATTCTTTTTAAAGGATTTACTAAAAATAAAGTCGAATATTTATAACTCGGACCTGAAAAGATGAGGTAAGATGCTCTTGAACTGTGTTGTAAAACATAGGAGGAGAGAAGAATGAAATATCAGTGTGCCTGGTGTTTAAAGGTCCTTAATATTAATACGGGCAAATGGGAACAGGGGCCGGCTTTAGTTCTGCCTGATGCTTCTCACGGATGCTGTCCCGAATGTGAAAAAAAGTATTATTCCTATATTGAAAAAGTTGCTTGAGCGAAGATAAGCGCGGGGGTTTTATCTCCGCTTTTTTATTGTTTAAAACATCATAACAGGTTACTTTCTTTTGCTAAGAAATAATGAATTCCCGTTAATAAACATATTCCTGTAAGATAAACGATCCATAAATTTATTCCAAGACCAATTAAAAGATATGCCAGAATTGAAACTGTAAAAACAGTAAAAATCTGCGATGCCTGTGTTCTGGTGTGATAAACAGGTGTTATTCGAAAGGCAGAAGCTGCCATAACAGAGGTATCGGAATAGGGAATCAATAATCCTCCAAAGATTGCCCCGGAGATAACAGCACCTCCGACAACCGGTATTAACTCCTGACCTCCCTGGCACAAAGCCATATCATATGCTATGGGCATAAGAATTGCCATTGAACTCCAGCTGATACCTGTGGCTATGGTAATAAGGGCAGATATAATCACTATTATGGCAGGAAGTAATGCCACAGTAACAGTGGAACTGAAGATACCTGTAATAAACAATCCTGTCCCCAGATTATCTGAAATCTCCGATAGGCCTCTCGATAGAATTATAAGAAGTGCTGCAGTCCCCATATGTTTTAACCCTGTAAGAAACCCCTTTCTCATAGTCCCTTTTTCCATTACTTTATCTTTCTTCAAAAGAATAACACATATTAACAGCGCAATGAAGGTTGATAAAATTAAAATATTTATTGTAGGAGCATCTCCCAGAAGATTTATGATATTAATTTCCTCATATGATAACAGGCTTAATTTTTTATATGCTGAATAGAATAAACCTCCTAAAGCACAGAAAATCAATGTTATTATCGGTATAAAGACGTGAATAAATTTAGCCCCTTTACCGGTAGTGTTTTCTTTTTCCTCTTCCTCAATTTTCAGATTATCCAGTTTTACTCCGAACCATTTACCGCTGAAGGCTACAAGAAAAGCAAGAAAAAGGCCTGAATAGGTGCATATATGATAGGGAAGAGAGGAAATAAGAAATTCTGTGGCTGTTTTTTTTACACTCACCGTTGCGCCGGCTGAAACCATAAGGGAACTTTCGAAAGCAGACCAGGTGGAAAGTAATGTTATTGATACCACTGTGGCAACACTGTCTACAATATAAGCCATAAGAGCAGGTGAAATCCTGTGGGATTTTGTTATACTCCTCATAGAGGTTCCTGCAATTAAAACACTGGCATAATCATCAAAAAAAATAAAAATACCGAGAATAAAAGTAGTAAGTCTCACTTTTCTGGCAGTATTTAAAAATCCTGATAAAGTCTTTGCAAATTCTATATAGGCACCGCTATCTGAAATAATTCCCAGTAATCCACCTACAAGGAGAAGGAAAAAAGCTATCTTCAATCTTTCCGGATCGGAAAATGTGATATAAAGATAATAGAATATGCTTTTCAAACCGGCTGCCACACCGGAATGATCCATTATAAGAGCACCTGAAATAATACCGAGAAAGAGAGCAAGAACAATCCTGTGAGTTAACAGAGCCAGAAGAATAGTAATGAAAGCCGGTAATAATGATAATATTCCGAAATCATGCATTAATTATTACCTTCCGTAATATCTCTTATATTATATCCCCTACTGGTGAGATCTTTTTCTTCTTCCCCGGTCATTACTTTAAGTATACCATCAAAGAGACCGTGAATTTCCACATTATATTCTCTATATGTCTGAAGGGCATTTACAATTTCCTCTGTAATAAGTTGTCCCGGCACTAAAAGAGGAATACCCGGGGGATATGGTACAACCATAGTGGTGCAGATTCTATTTCTGGCAGCAGATAAATGAACCCTTTCACCATCACAGTAGTAAGCACTTCTGGGGCTGTATCTTATGGGAGAGAGAGCAAGTTTAAAGTCTTCCAGTATGCCATTACCGTTACTGATAACATTACCGCTCAGTCGTTCTATATTCTCCAGTGCAAGAAAGAGACGGTTTATTTTTGATTGAGTCGAACCAATAGTTATCAATATGGTAATAGTGTTAAAGGTAGATTTTTCAATCTGAATATCATGTTTTGTTGCAAGAAGATGTTCAATCTCTCTACTGGTAAATCCTGAACCTGAAATATCTATTGTCACCTTTGTCTTATCCAGTTTTACCCTGTCATTTTTAATTTCATCGGAAATCATATCTTCTAATTTCAGAACCTTAAATTTCGAAAGGGAGTTAATTGCATTTTTTAAAGAATCCGATAATTTCAATATTCTGGATAATAAAGTGTAACCTTCCATTACCATCTGTTTTCTTGCCACATCCAGGGAAGCTATCATAGTATACTGAGGTGAAGTGGATGTATGAAGATTGAAATTTTCCATAAAGAAATCCCTTATATTTTCAAAATCAGGGTCATTTACATGAATCATAGAGGCCTGACTGAAAGCACTCATAGTCTTATGGGTCGATTGATTTGCATAATCTGCTCCTGCCTCCATAGCACATGGATAAAATTCCGGGTGGAACCTGGCATAACCAAACCAGGCTTCATCTACAATAACTTTTACCTTTCTTTTATGGGCTTCTTTAACTATGTCTTCAATATCATAAATAAGTCCGTCATAGGTGCAATTTGTAAGGATAAGGGCTTTCAACTTTTTCCCTGCCTTTATAGCTTTATCCATTGTTTCAATAATTCTCTTTTTCGAAACAGGACCAAAAATTCCATATTTGTTATTTATGGAAGGTAAAAGATAAATCGGTTCTGCCCCGCTTATAAGAATTCCGTAATGAACAGATTTATGGCAGTTCCGATCAAGTAAAATAGACTCACCCGGTTTTAAAAGAGTCTGAATTATAACCTTATTTGCAGTGGAGGTTCCATTTGTACAGAAAAAGGTATATCTTGAACTAAAAGCTCTGGCAGCAAGTTCCTGGGCTTCCTTTATAACACCTGCAGGATGGAGAAGGGAATCAAGCATTGGGACAGAAACCGAAACATCTGATTTAAAGAGATTGGGGCCAAAGAAATCATAGTAATCCTTTACCCAGGGAGAATTCTTTACGGAATAACCCGAAGAATGTCCCGGCGTATGCCAGGAATCTATAGTTTTATTTGCATATTTAACCAGTTTTTCAAAAAAGGGAGCACGGTTTTTAGTGCTTATAACCTCACTTGTAACCTTATGGACAATATCATCATAATCCCTGTCACCTTTATAAAAATAACCGTTTATTATACCGCCGGAAGCAACATGGGAGGCATTATCTTCCGAAGTAAAAAGAAATACAAGTAAATCATAACGAATCTTTAAAAATTCCTGAAACATAGCAGGACCTTTTATTTTCCCTGAAACTTCGTAATCATTCACAGGTAATTCCCACTCTGTAAGTAAAACATGTATGGAACCGTCTTCTGTGAGAAATTTACATGCTTCATCAAATGTAGAAGCTCCTGTAAGTAAGAGACCTCTATCTTCTAATTCCTTTTTTCCCCTTTCAAGGCTGGATTTTTCAGGGTCAAGTAATAATATTTTGTAGTCCATAGTTTCCTCCGTCTGAATGTGAGAGTTATGATGCGTGATGCGTAATCCGGGCGAACACAGGGTTCGCTCCTGCACCATAAAATCCGTCTCACGTCTCACGTCTCACTTTTTAATATCTGAAGAGTATAACACTCAAATAACAATTGAGTCAACTTCAATCTCTTGCTTTTTATAGTATTATTTTGTATTATTATTTTATACTGGAGAGCATAAGATTATGTATAACTGCGCCATGTTTTACCTGTCTCAGAAAAAGGCATCAATTATTGTGCTTTCAAATAATGAAAATGATCTTCTTACAGCTGTTTTCAGGATGTTTCCTGTCATAGCAAGAATAGTTCTCCCTGATTATACTGACTGGAAGAATTATAAAGAAGAAGATTTTATTAAAATTGCAAAAAGGAGGTAATTGGTTTATGCTATTCTTACAAAAGATTTCAATAATGATATTTATCATACTTTTCTCAGGAGGGATATTTTTAACTTCCTCTGAGTTAATCAGGGCACAGGAGACTATAGATTCCGGTAAGCGTTTCCGTGCCAGAGAACTCGGTATAATTATCGGGAACTACCCCACGGGAAAATACAATGCCATTACAGATGTAGCCGGAGTAAAGGTCGGCCATGTAACCCTCATAAGCGGTTCAGGGAAACTTGTCCCCGGGAAAGGACCTGTAAGAACAGGGGTAACTGCTATTCTTCCCCATGGAGGAAATATATGGCAGGAAAAGGTACCTGCCGGGGGATATATTTTAAATGGCTGCGGAGAGATGACAGGTTTCATATGGATGGAGGAATCAGGCTACATAGAAACACCCATTCTTCTTACAAATACTCTCAATGTAGGAACTGTTATGGATGGAGTAATAGACTATATGATTAAGACTGTCCCTGAAGTCGGCATTTCCGATGATACGGTAAATCCCATTGTTGCAGAATGTGATGATAGTACATTAAATGATATACAGGGAAGGCATGTTACGTAGGAAATGGTTCTTAAGGCAATAGAATCGGCTTCAGATGGCCCCGTAGAGGAAGGATGTGTCGGGGGAGGAACAGGTATGATATGCTATGAGTTTAAAGGAGGCATCGGGACATCTTCCCGTGTTCTTCCTGAAAAAGAAGGGAGTTATACAGCGGGGGTTCTGGTTATGGCAAATCAGGGACGGAGAAGAGATTTAATCATAAAGGGCCTTCCTGTGGGAAAGGAAATTACCGATTTATTGTCTGCCTCGAGAAAGGGTTATGGTTCCATAATCATTGTAGTGGCTACCGATGCCCCCCTGACTTCAAGACAATTGAACCGTATTTCCAAAAGAGCATCCTTAGGGCTTGCCAGAACAGGGACAACTGCCAATAACGGCAGTGGGGAAATTATCCTATCTTTTTCCACTGCTTACAAAATCCCCCATTATCCGGAAGAATTTACCTGTGATGTAAAAATACTCTCAGATACTCATATAAATCCTCTTTTTGAAGCAGTGGAAGAAGCCACGGAAGAAGCGGTTATTAATGCCCTCTGCGCTGCCACTACCATGAAGGGAAGAGACGATAATATTGTCTATACTCTTCCTCTGGATAGAGTAAAGATGATTATGAAAAAATACGGTCTTCAGTAAACTGTTAAACCGAATATTGCTTCATAGAGAATATCAAAAGCGTAATTTAGAGATGATATTAATACTATACTTTTGCACTTTTTAAACAAAGCCTTATTCTACCATGCAGAACCTCCGCGAGGGATGTCCTTAGTTAGGGAACAACAATTTTTCAAAATTCTGCAAAAGTATAGTAATGTAAGTGAATAGGGTAAGGATTACCGGCAATCCCGGTAATCCTTTATCCTGAAAATCCCCGTCCCTATTCCACAATCATCTCCACTGGCTTAGTAGTAGTCACATTCTCAGGTTTATAATATTCATAAACCTGAGATCTCGGAGCCTGTACTTTTACAGGATATTTTGCCCTGAGTTGATAGGTTAAATCCAGAGATTTTCCTGCTTTTATTTCATCTATATAGATTATAATCTGCCGGCCTGTGAGACTATATCTCTGAATTATCTTCTTTTCTACCAGTTTTTCAAGTTCCTCTGTTTCTACTGAAAATCCCGGAGGTATTCCCAGATCTATTATAGTCATCTTTATATCACCCTTTGTATTATTGGTGACTTTCACATCAGAGGTTACGAGATCATTCTGCACAAGGCGGGTCTTATCATAGGAAACCTGTATAGAGAGAGCATCGGAAGGTTTTTCTTCCTTTACCATACTCCACGGCAGATAGTACTTTGACACAATCTGATAGAGACAGGCGCTTTTCCCTTCAACTTTGATCTCTACAGTATTTTTACCTTCTACAGTATATTCTCCAAGGTCAAACTGCTGGTAAACATCAAAATTCTCTTTAGTTATATTGAAATCTTTAAATTTCTTCCCATTTAAGAGAATACTTCCTGCAGCATTAACAGAGTCTGAAGCTTTTTCTGCTGCAAGGAGTAATGTTCTCAGGGTAAGTATTGTAGGTTGTGTGGAATGCCATGTGCCATAACCGTCTTTGTTCTGAATAAGGAAGGTTATACACTTATTTGCCACATCGGGATACTCTTCTGATTTTAACATGGCATAGGCTACCATTGCTGTTGTTTCGATGGTAGAACTTATACCTGTTGAGAAAGTGATACTTTCAAGCTGTGACTCCCAGTAAACTGTGTCCTTTCCTTCTTTTTTCATACCCAGAAGAGTATCAAATACCTGTTTGAGTATGGGGTCTGAAGGATTGTAAGAAGAAAGGGCATTGGCAATTACTGAAAGCATGTAAGGGTCTTTTGCCTGTGTATAATGTTCTTTTATATAGGTTACAGCTTTATCTGTAACGGCCTTGTCTTCATAACCTGTATCAAGTAAAGCCCAGGTTATATAGGCAGTAACAAGGAGATTGCTGTTCTGAAGCCTGCTCCAGCTTTCTGCATGAAGGTAATTTGCATCGGGTTTCCAGGAACCATCTCCTTCCTGCTGTGCCACAAGCCAGTCCTGGGTTCTCTTTATAAGGGCAGGATCAACGGAGTGAACCTTTGCCATATCTTTAAATTCCATAAGCCCAAAGGCAGTAAGAAGTTTATTTGCAGGAGCATCACCAAACCAGGAGAAACCACCTCCCTGTACTTCAAAGGTAAGTAGTCTCTGATAGCCGTTATTTATATAAGTTTCAGCCTTCATCTGTATTTCAGGAGTCACCTTGTTAATCCTTTTTAAATAATCTATTACCAGAACATTGGGATATGTAGAAGCACTGGTCTGTTCAAAACATCCTCCCGGCATCCTGAGTATTGAGTCAAGTCCTTCCACTACCTGGGAGAATAAACCGGGATATATGGTAACAAGTATTTTACTTGCTCCCCCAATTGCTTCCTGTGGAATTTCCACTGTCTTATTAAGTGAAGAAGTCAATCTGTCACTTTCTGTCGTAAGGAACAGTTTTCCATTGGGCTCTATCTGGATGGTTCTCTTTATGGCATCACTCATTTTGGAACCCTTTGCATATACTGTAAGAGGATGGACTCCCACATCTGAGGTCTTTATTCTGAAATAAACTACACTGACCTGATCTTTTTCCAGAGTAAGTCTTTTAACCTCCTCATCCATAAGGTTAAACCACTTATCTTTAACTATCTTTAATTCCACTGTCTGTTTTTCCTGTAGATAATTATATACGGCTACAGGGATAGAAATTTCATCATCCTGAGTAAGAAATACAGGAAGATCAATATCTACAAAGAAATCCTGAAATACCCTTATACCTGCCTCTTTATTACCCATTTCTCCTTCAAGAGATGATGCAAAGGAGGTAAGCCTCCAGGTGGTAATGGAATCTGCCATGGGAACATTTATCTTTGCCTCACCTTTTTCATCTGTGAAAACTTCCGGATTTGTATAAAGGGTTTCAGGGAAATATTCCCTTACTCTGGCAGGTGCAGAATCTTTACCTGGAGCTTCAGCAGGTGTAATAGCAGAAGGCAGTGCAGAGGTAGAGCATGGCGGGATTGCTCCTTTTGCTACTGCTCCTGCTTCCATCATTACCATTCTATCTTCTAATTCATTTGCTTTCCATCCAAACCACATCTGTTTCCAGAAGGGATCGCCCTGGGGTATACTGGCTTCAAGTATCTGATATATATTGTTATAGGTTATATCATCATCAGTCCCTTTTTTGCCGTCAGGCCCGGAGGAAATGATCTCAGGATAAGTCTGACTGCCGCCGCCTGAAATATATATGGGATTTTCCCAGGGATCAAGAGATGCTTCTTTAGTTAAATATTTACCATCTAACAGTTCGGACATCTTAGAAGGATAACAATTTTTTGCATTGTAATAAGTATACATAGCATTATATATAGCATTAAAATTTGTATAGAGTGTCTTAAGATCTTCTACGTAAGAATCCTTATTCAATGTAAAAGGTTCGCTGGAAGGTGCCTTCTTTAAAATAACCTGTGTTATTCTCTGCTCGTCCTTTAAGTCTTTACCTTCCTCGAATCTCCCTACTATATCCTTAAATTCTATACCATGTATCTCATATTTCGGTTCAAGTAGTTCTGCTTCAAGAAGGAAATAAAGTTTTTCAAAGCCAGGCTTTCTCTCTGCCAGAGCAAAAAGACTCTCATCCACTATATCCACTCCCAGAATTGAAATTACAGGTTTTCCCTTTTTATCTATTACTTTAAAGGTTATCTGTGAGTCTTCTCCCGGAAGATATGTGTCTTTATTCATAGAAACATCTATAGAAAGATCATTTGCCGGGCTTACGAGTATCTTTCTTGAGTCTCTTATTATTTGCCCCTTTGGAGTAATTCTATAGGCATGAAGCGTAAGACTTCCGGCAACATCAGGTGTAAAAGTCCAGGAAAGATCTCCTTTCCCCTTTTTTATATCAGTAGATTTTGTAAGTATCGTCTGACCATCTCTTATTATATCTAAATAACCTGTTCCTTCTTTATTAGTTGAAAGAATACTTATTTTAATACTTTCTCCAACTCTGTAAAGGGCTTTATCTGTCCTTAAAAGAATTGTTTCTCCCTGGCCTGTCTGAAAAGTACCCTTTGAAGTAGCTCTGTTCCCCTGGCTATCATAAGAGATTATTTCGTAAGGGGTCTGATTCTCCTCAGGTATTACAGCTATCTCGGCAAAACCCATATCATCTGTTTTTATTGTTTCTGCTTCATTATTGAGGGATACTTCAAGAGTAGTCACGGCAGGTGAACCATCGGGATAACTTGTGAGAACATATATTATATTCTCTATACCCGGCATTAACTGACTTCCTTCGGACATTACCGTTATCTGAATGGGTTCCTTTACTACAGGAAGGCTTTTATAAGTTATTTCCTGATGTTTTGCCCCATCTGTTACGGCAATCTCCATATCCAGAACAGCTTTACCTCCTTCAAGAGGTTGACCTGTAAAATAATCGGGAAGTTTATATTCGAAAGAATAAATTCCCTCTTTATCGGTTGTACCTGTGAGTTCAGAAAGTTTCGTAGCAGATACATCAAAGGTAGAAAAAGTAATCTTAACTTCTCCCCCTGTAACAGGTTTTCCGAAGAAATAACGGGATTCCACAGTTCCTTTAATTGTCTGTCCCGGCTGATAGTAATCCTTATCTGTCTTTACTGTATTATTAAACTTGGGAAGAACATAACGTTTTACAGTAACGGTTTTCTCTATTTCTTCTTTTTCAACTATTGCTTTAATATGATAGGCACCCATATTTACTTCATCAGCAAGATTAAATTTAGCAGCTGCCACTCCAAAGTTAGATAATTTTTTTATATCCTTAAATACTTTGTTACCTTTTGCATCCTGAATTTCAAATGTAACAGACACATCTTTCAGAGGTTTCATTGTGGGTCTTGAAAGAGCTAAAAGTCTTAAGTTTATAGTCTGTGAAGGTTGATAAAGGGGCTTATCTGTAGTAAGCAGTAACTGATAGGCTTTATTTACGGTAATATCAAAGGTTAATTCTTTTTTTTCTGTTTCCGAGAGGGCTATTACTTCAAGTTTTGCAGAACCCTCTGCACTGGAAGGCATAATAAAAGATGCATCAATAGTTCCTGTAGAATCGGTTAAACCTGTAAAGAGTTTTTTCTTTTCATCTCCTCTGATAAGTTTAATGGAAATCATTACATCTGCAAGGGGTTTCTGTGTTGTATCCTCCAGAGTGATTATTCTAAGTGAGGTTGTCCCACCTGAAAGAAATTGTGTCTGTCCCAGTACCTTCAGTCTCATATGGCTTCCTGTAGCCTGGCCGGGACAGATGATAAAGAGTGTAATAACCAGAGCCAGTAAAAGTACAGGAATTGTGATGATTAATAGAGGTTTTTTCATTAAAATTCTCCTTTCATAAAAACAAATCGTGAGACGTGAGACGTGAGACGAAGGAATTAAATTTTTTCTCACGTCTCACGTCTCACTTTTCACACGCTATAGGTATTAGTCGGATAATTTATTGTTTTTTTCTCTCTTTTTAATATTCTCTTTCAATTCACGCTCCTATTACTCTAAATCCTCTCTTATTCGATCTACCTCCTCGAGGAGGCAGATCGAACTTTCAATTTACACTCCTATTTCTCTAACTCCCCAATAAGTTTCTTACAGTCTTTCTTTATATTCATTACAATGCTATAAGCTCTTTCGATATTCGGGATAAGATTAGACGAAATCAGATAATAACCGGCTGGCTCTTCCTGTTTTACTTCGCCTTCCGGATTTTTCTGTAATATATCTATCATTTTATTTATAGATTTTACATAATAAAGTTCATCGGCAAGTATCCAGGGTTTTAAAAAAGATATTGTATATTTATTAAGATATTTAGTAAGATTAATTTGAATATCCTCTTTTATATTTAAAATATTCAGAAAAGTCATAATGAAGGAATTGGATTCATATTTATTAACTTTTATGAGTGTAATCTCAAACACTTCCAGCTCTACTGATGAAAGTGTATTATTCGTCAATTTTTTAAATCCATCCATACCGCGTGTTCTTTCAACCTGTAAAGATTTTATGAAATTTTCATTACAGGAATTTTTTATACTGGAGAGTGTATTAATTACAGGTCTATAGTCTGCTTCTATATGATTTTCAACCATATAGAAAAGAGGTTCCATACCAATATTAATAAAGATAGCAGCCATCATCTGGCTTAAAAGAGAACTATTTTCATCTAAAAAGCTCTTTCCTATATTAAGACACTGATTAATTTTTATTAATGCATCACTATATCTTCCTTCTTCTATATCATTAAAGGCTTTGAAAGAAAGTAAATAATTTACTTTTCTCATATTTAAAAAATTGGGAATGGGAGGAGGCGTTCCAAAACCTTTTTCATAATCAAGATTAAAATTACATTTATCCAGAGTCATTGATTTATCCATAATATCAAAAACCATTTGATTTTTCTGAAAAGAAGATATTAGTTTTTCTTTATTCTCTTTATAATATATTG
Source organism: Bacillota bacterium (assembly GCA_022704525.1). GTDB lineage: Bacteria > Vulcanimicrobiota > SpSt-956 > SpSt-956 > JAKJGF01 > JAKJGF01. The sequence goes on from JAKJGF010000004.1 coordinate 23,402, forward strand.
GCATTTTTTTCTCTGAACCTGGACGACGATAAAAATCAAAATCCACTATTTCTGATGCTGCAAGATATAGCTGTGCTCTGTTATTATTATAAACCTTTTCTTTTTTTGCCAACTGAGACAATTCTGTTATCTGTCCTGCTTTCTTTACTTTGTTTAATTCCTGACCTATCTCGTAATTCAGTTTACCTGTAATAGAAAAATAGGATGCTATTAAAAAGATAGCAAGGGCAATAAGTGTTATTTTTTTGTTTATCATTTTAATTCCTCCTTGTTAATTTATTATCTTCTAAAGTAAATATACCTTATGGGAATTAAAAAAACACTAATAAAACTTTATAGATACTACTAAAATTTTTATTAGCGATTTATTAGCGATTCTGTACAGGAAAAAAATCTTTTTTATAGAATCTTATTTCTCTCTTCAAAAGTTTATAGTTTCTTAATTCATAATAATTATAAATAACTATAGCAAATTTTTTAAAAAAAAACTATAATAGTGCTATACTTTGCTGCATAAATAATTGCATAAAATTTATTCAGTGGCTATATTCTGGAGGGAAAAAGATGCCGTCTTTAGAGCCTCCTTTAAATGATTACTCGTTAAATACCTGGAAAGACTATTGTTTGATAATATTAGTTTGTAAGGATTCATATTTTTTCCAGAAGAGCAGGGCCGTTGAAATTGATATTTGTAAAGGTACAATCTTTTATGCAAAAGAGTATAGTTAAATTTTTTAAAAGTATAAAGTGAATTGCTATAAAATGTTTAATCCCTTTAATCCCTATTCCCCGATAACAGAAGAGAAATTCTTTTTCGGAGAAAAACGAATTGAAGAAGCTATAAATATGGCAGGACAGATAGAAAAAAATGGCTATTCCTATGTGGTCCTGGCAGGAGATAAAATGGGGAAAACCTCCTTTCTCATCAGATTAAACGACATCCTTCAGAGAATTTCCTTAAAAAAACCGGGGCTTTTAACTCTTTATGTAAATCTGAGTCATATGATGCCTCTTACACCTTATAATTTTCTTCAGGGTATTCTCTCTTCTACATTAAAGGAGCTTAAAAGAGACAGTGAATTCAATGAACTTCAGGACAAAGATTACAGATTGAGAGAAGGAGATGATATAAAATCCCTTTTCGATGATTTTATAGATCATAAATTAAAATATCTTTTAAGAGAAGGAGAAGAGGTTTACGGGAAGATAAGACTGGTATTGCTTATAGATGATGGGAAACATTTAGTCACCGGCCAGGAATGGTCAGAAGCAATGTACCATCAGCTCAGATATCTCTTTGTCGATTCACCTCTGAGCAGTAAAATATGTTCCGTTATGACAGGCTTCAGGAAGATAAGGGATCTTCGTGACAGGGTAGGGTCTCCTTTTAATCATATGCAGAGCAGGTTTCTTGAAGGTTTTTCAGAAAAAGACTGCCGCTTAATTCTGGAGAAAAGTCTTATAAATTCCGGCAAAGGAGAAATAGATTTAAAGGAAGATCTTCTTTCTAAAATACATAATCTTACAGGAGGCCATCCTTTTATTCTTACAAATTTATACTCTCTTCTCTGGGACAAGATACCTCCTCTTAATATGTTTACAATAGATGAAACCATAGAAGAAATCCATACACTGGAGAGTAATTTTCAGAGGTGGAATCAAAAACTGGATGCTTATGACAGAGAAATATATTCTTATTTAATCAAACAAAAGGACTGGATAGAAGGAGGATATTTTAAAGATAAATTTAAAAGCCGGTGGAGAGATTCAATAGAAGTTCTCTCCAGCATGAGCCTTATTAATAATATGAGAAAGGACAATAATATCTATTATAATACCACCTTCAGTCTCTTCAGAGAATGGTTTGTAAATTTTTTCCCTCTGAAGGAAATTACAGAAGAACAGATGGAAATAGACAAGCAAATTCCTCCTTCAGGAGAAAAGAATATAAAGTTTTTTGTATATAAAAACGGCATAAGAAATATTCTGAAAATAGATCACTGCAGAAAAATTATAGAAGAAGCCTATAAAAAGACAGGATCTTTTAACTTCGTCATCGACAGGGTATTCAGTGAAGGAAGCATAATTGATAGAAATAGAGGGATAAATATAACTCTCCCAGGGAAAATAGGTATGGATTTACTGGTTCATCTGGCAATTAACAGAGGAGTATTCCAGAGTTTTCCTCAGATAGGTTATGCCCTGTGGCAGGAAGAGTTTGTCCCAAAAATAAATATTCAAAATGTAAAATCTCTTCTTGGAAAAGAACTCTCTAAAAAAGGAATAAAAATTGATGAACTTATTCTTTCACGAAGAGGTGGATATATGTTTAATGAAGAGATTGATGTATGTGTAATAACAAATGCTATTATAAGATGCAGTAAATGTGGAAATCCTTCAGATATAAATATGAATGGAGGAAGATGCACAAACAGCGTATGTAATGCCTCACTTATGTAATCTCAAGCCATCTTTTATATAAATTATAACTGATTACAGTTTTTTCTTTATCTTCTGTGTTTATAATACCTAGTTTTTTAAATCTATCCACTCCTCTTCTATAGTCTTCTCTGCAGGTCTCTCCCTTTATAAGCTCTTTTACCTTCAAACCATCTTCTTCAGAAAATAATTCGTCCAGATAAGTGAAATAATCTCTGTAATTTGCAAGACAGTAATTAACTGCTTCTTCTAAGATAGTTTCATCTACTTTATACACATCTTCTTTTTTCTCTTTTAATATATTTACTATACTGGAACATAAAAGTCTTGTAAGATAGGGATGACCTCCTGCTTCACTGTAAATTCTTTGTAAAACTTCCTCTTCGTAGTCCATACCCAGAAGGGCACCTATACCGGTTACAAGTTCAAAGGCATCTTCCTTTGATAAATTCCCCAGATTAACCTCTGTAAAGAACTGAAAAACAGGATTTTCAGAGAGAAAAAAATTCTCTGGAAATCTATTTACACTGTTTATACTGGAACTAAAGCCCTGGACAGAAAGAATCAGAAATTTATCCATTTCACTGAACCCTCTGAAGGTAGTAAAAACAGTATAATAATCCCTGTGATTTTTTCTATTATTTTCTCCAGGAAATATTAAATCTATTTCATCTATAAAGAGAATAACTCTTGAATTGGCCGGCATAATCTTCTTTAAACTCAAAAGATCTTCTCTAAATAAAAATGAAAAATCTTCAGGGCTTCCTTCCTGTTTTTTATTATAATTAAGAGAAGGGAAAAGTATCTCTGGATCTTTACCTTTTATTTCTGTCTTTAACCCTTCTAGAATATCTAAAAATATCCCTTTAGCTTCCGTGGTACTTCTCTGAAGAGATATTATTACAGGATATAAATTTGAGGATTTTCTTAATTCCCTCTGAAGATACATCTGAAGAGAAGATTTTCCAATTTTTCTCAGACCTGAAACACATGTATTTATATCTCTTCTAATAAGGGAGAGAAGAGTTTTTGCATCTTTTTTTCTTCCGTAAAACATAATGGGTTCAGTTACTTTCTGTGTATAGTAATAAAGATCTACCCGGTCTTCTGTCAGGATTATTCTGTTTCTCAAGAGATTTCTTATACCTGCCCCTTCAACTTCTCTTCCTGAATATTCATCAAAAAGAGCTGTTTTTATATCATCCATAAGAAGAGAAAGAACAGGAAATTTCTTATTAAGCCTGTTAAGAGAGAATTTATTTTCTACAGAAAGGTGGGAAAGGGAGACAATAATGGCAATTTTCTTACTTCCCGACTTCTCATTGAGTGCTTCAGGGATTTTCTCCTCTATATCCCGGGAAGATATGGAGAAAGTATTATACGCTCTTACCAGAATAAGGTCATATTTTTTCAGAAATTTACTCTTTCCTTTTACTATAATCTCATGATAATCTTCAGAAAAGCTTTTCTGAATTATCTCCTCTCCTGACAGAGCAAAGAATTTTTCTACCTCTTCAAGAGGATAAAAACCAAGAGAATCTTCTATTTCCGTTATTTTATCTTTTGAAATCCTTTTAATATAAAATAAAGTAACTCCCCAGGGCAAAGAGTATATTAAGAAAAGAATTAACCAGAGAAAAAAGAAATTAAACCTTTCTGCCAGATAATTTACAGTACAAGTGTTATAGGTTATAACTGCAAAATAATATAGAAATATAAGGGAAAAGGCAATTACAATCAAATATCTTCTTTTACTTATTCTGTATAACCACAGAAAAGGTATAAAGGCAATTATGAAGGAGAGAAGAATATTATTAAACCCGCCAAATATCCCTTTATTAAGCCCTATAAGACGCCACTGATTTACATTAAAATCGCTCTCTCTTCTATCAGAGAAATCACTGAGAGAAAGATAAATGAGTAAAGGAAATCTACATCCACTCCTGTCATATCTCAATATATTCCATCCATTAACAGGTTTTTCTGAAATCCTTTTCTCATCAGTTAAAATCAAGTTCTTTTCTTTACTTATAGTAGACGGTATAGCAAGAATATATAAATATCTATCCACTTCCGGCCTTGCAGGTATAATCCCACTGTAGGTCTCACGGGGAAGAAAAAAGGTTTTAAAACTCAGATAGGAATAATCCGAAGACGAAAGATAAGAGATATAAATCGTTCTTTTACCGTTATTTGCAGTAACCCTGTGTTTAACAGACAGATCAGATGAGTGTTTAATATCATAAAGAAATACCTGTCCGTCATATTCTATATACTCAAGGGGTTTATGTTTCATAAAAAAAGTAACTTTAACATAGCCTCTATGAATTTCCATAAGCTCTATAAGAGAAGTGGCACTATCTAAAGAAGTGGACCTTTCACCGAAGAGGGGAAAATCCCCCTTAACCTCGGAATAAAACCAGTTGTAATCGTTTTTTTGTTCTTTTTCAAGCCTTTCAATCTTTTTCTTTACATAAATCTTTAAATTAGGATCTTCTTCTCTATGGGCAAGAAATTCTCTCCAGTATTCCAGTGCTTTATCATATTCACCGGCTTCTTCAGCACCTGTGGCCATATCATAAAAAAAGTCAGGAGAAAATTTATTACCCATTTTCTCAAAAGCTGATATATAATGAAAAAGAGCTTCCTTTCTGGAGATATTTCCTTCATAATAAGCTCTGGCAAGATAGAGTTCTTCTTCAGGAGTAAGAGGACGAAAAGCAGATAAGAGATTATATATTTTAATAGCTTTTTCATATTCATTCAAATTAAACCATATCCTTGCAATATAAGGATATATATCAGAATTATTCTCATTTTTCAAAATCTCTCTGTAGCATTGAAGAGAAAATTCAAATATATCTCTTTTAAGATTAATATCAGAAGAAATCTCTCCAAGTTCAAGAGATGTAATGGCAATTACATCAAGATAATTTTCACTGTCCTCATAATTATATATTTTTTTTAATTCCCTGAAAGAGAGAGACTCTTCTCCGTGATTTTTCAGGAAATTTACAAGGTCAAAAGGATGGGTAACAATTTTTTTATTCAATCTCATCTCCAGTTCTTTAATTCTTACTGAATAAAGAGAAGGGTTTATGTTTCTATATAAGTTGATAGCTCTTTTTATTGTATTATCCTTCTCTTCCCCTGTTATAATGGAGTGATAGAGGATGCAGGCATAAACTTCGGCATCAGAAGTTAATATATTATCTTTATAAGAAAGACTGTGATCCAGGTTTAAAAGGTTATCCTCTATATGAAATTCCAGAAGTTTTTTATAGGATATGTCTTTTTCTTCAGGAATAAGTGAAATAACCTTTTCATATAAAGGACTCTCTATACTTTCATTCTGAATAAATCTTAAAAAAAGTAATCTATTAATAATTCTCTTATTAATATCTTCTTTTTCCATATCTTTTATAAAATCAGAATATACTTTACTATGAGGGATATTTATATGAGAATAATCAAGAAGAAGTGCCTTTGCCTCAGGAGAAACAGAGCTGCTCTTAATAAATCTGAAGATCATCTTCTCAGGTAATCTCATAGAGGAATATTCTATAAGATACTTTACTGTAATAATAACACTGTAATTATAATAAAGGGCAAAGCCATTGAGAAAGATTATAAAAAATAATATATAAAGAGGGTATTTCAAAAACCTGTATTTTTTTAGAAAGATATAAAGAAGTTCCATAATAACAGGTATCAGAATGAGAGACAACAGAGGAGAAATTCCTGAGGGTATTAAAAGACTCCAGTGTGTAATTATCCAGTGTATCTTCCAGAAGGGAGGAGAAACAATTCCGGCATATACTTTTATATGACTATAATATATTCCTTCTATTGCCAGTATGAAACCGGCCAGGAACATATAAATATTTGCCCTGTATGGAATAAGCTTATTTATATAAAGGCTTAATTTTTTCATAAAAATTAAATTTAGTTCTTATACCAGACACATACCTCCTTCAGGTATTATAAAAGAGAATATCTAAAAAAACACTAATAAATTGCTAATAATTATATCCATGTGAGGTTACAGTATCTTACTGCTCACTGATTACTCACTTCTTACTTAACTCTACAGATTTTTTAAAATGATGTATGGCCAGATCCTTTTTCCCTTCTTTATGATAAGCCAGGCTGAGCATCTGATGGCTTAAAGCCCTGTCAGGTTTTAATTCAAGAGACTTTTTGTAATGTTTTATAGCCAGATCAAGTTTTCCACTTTTAAAATAAGTGCTTCCAAGCCATTCATGAATTTCTGCATTCTGTACTCCCAGAGCTATAGATATTATGCCCCATAAAATAACAGGGGGGATGAATAGAGTAAATTCAAGTATTGTAATAGTAAATCCCACCAGTATACGAAGATTTTTATTATCAGGAATTTTATTACGAATATATGTATTAATAGAAAAAACACCTTTTGAAAAACACACAATAAACATTACAGCAATAAGATTAACTCCTGCAATCTCTAGAATTCGTAAAGAAGTATAAAAACTTAACCCCAGGAGTATAAAGCCTGCAACTATAAAAATAAGACTCCAGGAAGGTATAATAAGAAAGATTGGAATTTCACTTAACATAGCGTTAGAAGGAAGTTCTATATTCAATTTTTTCATAAGATATACATTAAATATCCATAAATATATGACATAATAAAAAGACAAAAATATAAGCAGCGAAGGTATTAAGTCAACAAGTAATCTGGTTACCCAGACCATATCCATCCAGCTCCTATCAAGACCGGACAATGTTGTTATAGTATTAAGTAATCTACCTGTAACTTCCAGACTATTAAGCCAGGTCACTAAAGACTTTAATCCTTCTGCAACAGCCTTAAAATCAGCAGTTATATCTGCATTCCTTACAAGAGCTATATAAATTAAAAGATTTAAACTGAATCCAGCAAAAGCTGATACAAAGGTATATAAAATTGTTTTAAAGGCACTCAGATTTTTTTTAAGGCTTATTCCTAAAGTTAAACCTATTAACCCTGCTGAAAGGAAAAACTCTACTCCAGACAAAAGTGTAAGCAAAATACCTATAAGCAGTGTAGTAGCAACCATTATCTCTGCACCCTGCTTAAAACCGTATCTTACAACACCAATTATTATAGGTGTTACACTTATATATCTTACTATATCCAGTACCGGAAGATACCAGCCTATAAAATAAAAGAGGAAAGCCAGACTTACTAAAAGGCCTCCTTCAGCAATACGTTTAGTAAAATTATTTTTTACCATAGCTGCTCAATATTTATAATTCTCATTCTTTTATAAAAAATTCTTTCATTTTGTTCACAAGAACATCCCAGAAACTTTCTTCTTTTTTCTGTATACTTTCTCTGAGTTGTTCCAGGGCCAAGCCGATTTTTAAATTTCCAGAAGTTTTTTCAAGCTCCAGTAATTCCATAAGAGGAGCCAGAGCAGCAGGATCTCCTATCTTACCCAAAGCCAGGGCCGATTCACACCGCAGGTCACTGTCTTTACTTTTCAATGCCTCTATGAGTGCTCCCACAGCTTCTTTTGCCTTTTTATCTCCCAGTATGGATGCAGCTTTTTTATTTCCCTTTTTTAATTCTTCAATAAGATCGGAAACAGTCATATCTTCTAATAGGTTACTTCCTTCCGAATCAAATATAAAATGCGGTTTAGAAGATTTTCCTCTCTGAAGACTAATTTTCTTTGAAGAAAGAAGTCCTAACAGCACTCCCTGCATCTCCTTTGCTGTCTGAAATCTATAGTCAGGCTTTGAAGCCAGGGCTTTAGTCACTATTTCTTCCAGTTCAGCTGATAATTTAGGTTTAAAGGTTCGTATAGGAGGAAACTTGAAAGGAACCGGGTTTTTACCGGTAAGCAAATGATGCATAGTTGCCCCAAGAGCATAAATATCTGATCTGGCTTCTGCTTTACCCTGATATTGCTCTAAAGGTGCATATTCCATAGTGCCTATTGCTGTTACTGTACCTTTAGGTTCAATTTTCTTGGCAATTCCAAAATCAATAAGCACAACTTTATCAGAATTATTTCTTAACATTATATTTGCCGGTTTTACATCTCTATATATTATGGGATTCGGCCTTTGATTATGCAAATAATCCAGGACATCACATATCTGAATTGCCCAGTTAATAACATTATCCTCAGAAAGACCTCTTTTTTCAGTTTTTTTAAGCAAACTTTCAAGATCCATACCTTCAATAAAATCCATAACTAGATAATAACAGCCACCACAGGTAAAATAATCTGATACCCTGGGTAAATTGGGATGAAAAAGTTCTGCCAGAAGTTTTGCTTCTTCTCTGAAGCGATTAATAGCATACTGATTGTCTTCATTATCTTCAGGATTATAAAACAATTCTTTAACAGCACATATCTTTGTAAGCCTCTCATCCTCAGCTTTATATATGTTGCTCATGCCACCTATTTTTACGAGATTTATTATTTTATAACGACCATCTAAAAGTTCCCCTGTATTTAACCGCAAGACACTTCTCCCCTTAATCTAATTTAAAATTGCAATTGGTACTTCAACTTTTCTCATACAAAATCCTTTTATTTTTTATAGCTCTGAGAAGGATTTATAATTTATAGTTAAAATATATATTCGTCAAAGATGAATTGTAAACAGGTTAATCACTATGAAAATAATAGCGACAGGAGATCTTCATTATGGTTTAAGACCAGGTGGAGATCGTTCTACTGAAGAGATAGCAAAAAAGCTCTTAAATTCTGAGGCAGATGTATTTATAATTGCCGGTGATATAGGAAAGGGAATAGATAATTTTAAAAAATGTCTGGATTTATTTCAAAAATTCAAAGGATATAAACTAATTGTTCCCGGCAATCACGATATATGGACTAAAAACGGAGATTCTCTTCAAATATATTCAGATACACTGCATCAGATAAGTGAAGAATGTAATTTTCACTATCTTGATACAGCACCACTTGTAGTGGACAAAGTCGGGTTTGTAGGAAATATAGGGTGGTATGATTATTCCTTCAGGCTTACAGAACTTGCCATACCTATGAAATATTATGAAGAAAAACGTTTTCCAAAAGTAGCAGCATGGAATGATAGAAGATATATAAAATGGAATTTCACTGACTATGATTTTTTAAGAACCCTCCTTGAGAGAATGGAAAAACACATAAAACATATATATGAGAAAGTGGAAACTATTATAGGTGTAACCCATCATCTGCCCTTTGAGTGTATGGTAAGAAAAACCGACCATTTACCCTGGGATTTTGCAAGGGCCTACCTGGGAAGTGAAAAAATAGGTGAACTTTATCTCCATTATGAAAAAATAAAACTCGCCATATGTGGTCACAATCATCGAAGAGTAATGGTAAAAAAAGATCATGTAGAATGTATCAGTGTAGGAAGCACCTATAATGAAAAGGTATTACTGAGTCTTGAGATATGAGATTATTCAATATAATCTGCAAGATAATCCATTAAGCGCCCATTGGTTTCCTTAATACGCTGACAGAGAATTCTACTTAATTTTATATTTACATCTGGATAAGTTCTTAATATATATAAAAAATCAATCTTTGAAATTATATATAATTCAGCTGTATCAGAAGATATGCTGGCAGAAAGTGTCCTTGGAGACTCCAGGAGAATTCCCATATCTCCAAAGAGATCACCTTTTGTAAGAGTAGCAATAGTTCTTTTCAGATTTCTATGGGGGAAATCTTTGAATATGGTTATCTCACCGGATTTGATTATATAAAGCTCATTTGCCGGCTCTCCTTCATTAAATAAAATAGTATTCCCCTGGTATCTTCTCAGTTTAATTCTGGATTCAATCCTTTCTAAATTCTTTTCTCCAAGTACATTGAAGAGAGGTATCAATTTAATAATTTCCGACTTATTGCCTGCTTTTTCAAGATTCTCTTTAAGCTGAAACTCTTTTGAAGGTGAAGAAACTATATAAGATTGAGCTATAGAAAAGATATGACTTATCTTTCCACTATCTAAACGATATGATTTATAAGTCTTTTCTAATTCTTTAAAATTCTTCTCTTTTTCCTCTGCTATTTCCTGAACTTGAAGTAATAATTTATTGGCTTTTAAAGCCATCTTTAACCCTCTCTGAATAAGCTTCTCATTCCTTTCAGATAGATATTCTTCAAGATCTGTAATAGCTTCTTCATAAATATCTACAGCTTCCAGATAAAGCTCTTTAGTATCCTGAAATTCTTCTGAATCTATATCTTCCGGCTCAATAACTTCATTATATTCAGACTCACATTCTTTGATTAAACCTCTTATATAGTCAAGTTTTTCAAGAAATTCCTCCTCAGAAATTTCTTCAGAAATAATCCTTTTACAGGCTTCTTCGAGGACTAAATAATTACCTGTCTTATATTTATTTTCATATTCTATTTTTGAAGTATCCAAAATATTTTCCTCCTCTCTAAAAATAAAAACTTGAAAGTAAATAAAAAGTTCTATTTAAATTGTAAACAATGAAGAGTGAACACTTTTCACTCTTTACAAGATTATTCCAGAACTCAGTGAGGATGCCCCGAATAACCCTCATCCAGAGGAGCAGGTTTATAATTCTCCGGGTCTATCATAAAGCCTACATTATAATACTTCTCCAGATTTGTAGAATCAAAAGTGGCTATCTCATCTTCTCTTACATATTTCTCATAAGCAATTGCACCGGACAAAGCTGCCACTGCTATGCCAACTCCCACAGGTCCTGCCCAGGCTCCTGCTCCAAAGACAGGAGCAATAGAAAGACCTGAACCTATTGCACCTGCTGTATCTAAAGCTGCTCTGGTATATTCTCCCTCATAGAGATTCATTCCGACACTTCCAATCTGCAATCCAACTCCCACTATACCCAGAGTTTTACCTAAAGCGCCAACCTTTCCTTTCCCGGCTATTACAGCTATATCATAGCCAAGGCCAATTGTGGTGCTTGACAGATTTTTAATGTTCTGTGTGTTAGGCCCCTGGGTAGTTATATCTATTATATCATTGGCAAGTCCAATCGTTCCCAGGATAGCTCCCATTTTCCTGTTCTTCAGATATTCAGCTTGTTTTTTTACCAGTTTTTCCGAACCTTTCAGAGCAAAATCTGCTTCTGACAGTTTCTGTGTAAATACCTTCGGATGTTTACTGATAAAATCAGCACTTTTAGAAAGATAGTAAGGGATATTGGGTAATGCTCTAAATATTTTGCCGATCTTAGAAGCTACATTCAGATAAAATGACGTATTATCTTTTTTATCCATAAATTTTAACTTATCATCTTTAAAATGATATAAGTTCTTATCAATATTTACAATCTGTTCCTTATCATCGACACTGCTGTAATACTCTGCTTTATCCTGTCCCTCCCCATTTACAATCAACTTTGCACCCTTTTTATTTACGAGGATTATACTTTGGCTGCAGGTCTTTTTCAAATGATCTTCACTGGAAGTATAGGCGGCTTTAATATCTCCTTCCCCTGAAACTTCAATAAACTTCTTAACACTCTCAGGAATGTTCTTATCCTTATCGCCAAATTCGTTTTCCAGTTTATCCTTTACCTCTGCTAAACTGACTTTATCAGCAGTTGCAGTTCTGATCGTTTCATGAGTCTTATCACGAAATCTGTCACTAATTAATTTAGTTTCTACTTGATTTATCCGCCATAAGCCTTCTTTTTTAGTAATAGAAGCTACAGTATCTTTAGGGGCCCCCGGGAAGGTTGTTTTAGTAAATTCAGTTCCATCTTTCTTTTTAAATTTAAAGGTTACACAGGCGGGTTTTTCACTATTTAGCTTCTCTACATCTTCCTGTTTATTTATATCATAGTTAGCATCTCTGTGATGAAGAATTATTTCAACATTGGGATTCTTATCTGAAGTAAAGATAGAACTATAGATACGTGTTCCATCTTCATCCTTTCTCTCTGTAATCTTCTGTTTTATCTTATCGTCTGGCTTTCCGAGATAATCCATTAAATTATCATAATATTTATCTTTCTGTAAGACAGTCCAGTTGTTCAGATCCTTTCGTTCATGAGTTGAAGTCAAGGAGGGTTTAAAACTATCAATCTCTTCAAACCCCTTACCTTTGTCTGCAGAAATAGTTGTCCATCCGGTTTTATTATCTGTAGCTGTCTTATAATCCAATTTACCGTCTTTATCTCTATCTTCATAGACTTCAGATTTTATAACTCTGGAACCCTTATCATCCTTTTCATAAATTTCTTTCTTTCTGAAAGCAGGAACTCTATAACTTTCCACATCTTTAGTGTAAGAGGTCTCTTTCCCATTTTCATCATATTCACTGGTAAGGGTTTCTTTTTTCTTTTCCTTTGTATTATCAGTAGAGATTTCTTTTTTAATACATCTACCCTGCTCATTCAGTTCCTGCGTAATTTTTTCATTTATTCCCCTTTTTTTATCATTGTAAATAGATTCCTTCTTTGTAAGATCATTATTTTTATTATAAAACTCAGTAGTTTCATTTAAGATATTTTTATCCTTATGGATCTGTTTTTCTATTCTATTTCCGTCTGTCAGTGTTTTAGCCTCATCAATCTCTTCCTTATCACCTTCTCTGACTCTATAACTTATAATACTTTCACCATTTCTGAGATCCTTTGACTCTCTGAACCATTCTTTTTCTCCTTTTCTACCTGAATTACTCCAGGTTAGAGTTCTATCCTTATATTCAAATCTGGCTTTTGAATCATCTTTTAAATTTACTTCTGTTGAGAAATCCCTGTAATTAAAGTTTACATCAATATCTTTTATACCTTCTTCTCCAAGGGTATTTTTAAAATCCTTGAAAGCCTGTTTCTGCCCGTGTTCCTTCTCAAATTCATCTACAGAGGCCTTCCTTATTCCTGTTTCATACTTAACTCCATCTGAAGTTTTACGGCAGTAATAAACTTCTTTACCTTTTTCATCTTTTTTTATTACTGTTTCTTCCTCCAACTTACCCTGGTGGTCATATGATTTATTAGTATAGGTACGGTTTTCAGCATCTTCTATTTCTTCTCTTCTCAGGATTTTTCCATCTTCATTATAACTTTTAGTAGACTTCTTTCCTGTAGATGAGTCTTCTTCCATCTCGTAAGAAAGGTGATCCTTTTCATAGTTTTTAGTGACTTTATGTTTAATTTTCCCCTCTGGATCCTTATCTGTCATTACCTCACGGGTGAGCTTTCCATCCTTATAGCTTTTATATGTTTCCCTTAAATTACCTTTATTATCTTTATCCTTTACAGTTTCATAATATAAAGTAGAACCATCTTTATCTGAAGTTGTATGAATCTCCTGAGAAGAACCGTCTTTATTCACTCTTATTTCTGTTGTAGAAGAGGAACCATCAGTATTTTTTCTATAGGTATATTTATAGGTACTTCCATCTTTTTTCTTTCTCTCTATGTTACATTTCTGAAGTTCCCCTTTTTCATAAGACCGGCTTTCTGTACTCTTTACATTTCCCTTTGGGTCATATTCATTTTTCTTATAGGAATTAAGCTGTCTATCTTTATATTTTAAATCCTCACTAACAGATGTCTTATCTTTATTAACTCTCTTATTAGAACTGTTTTTTATATCACCGCTTTTAGCATCATAGACATCAGTGCCGAAATAATTTTTCCCATCTTCAGAATGTTCATACTTCCTTGTATGTTCACCTTTTTTTTCTATTATTTCTTTATAATTTGTTAGTACTGTTTTACCACTGCTTAAAGCAACTTTCCTTTCACCAAAAGGATTTTCCTTAAAGGCCTGAATTTTCCCTTCTGAATCTTTTGCAACTACCAGTTCAGATCCTATAGTGACTATTGATGAAGTACCATCTTCAACAGGACTTTTATTTAATTGCTGGAAAGTTGTCGCCTTCTTATCAGGTTCTTTCACACAAGGAGGTTTTTTAAATTCCTGAGCTATATTCTCCAGAGGAGGGCCAGTCAGTTTTGATGACTTTTCTTTTAAATCCTGATAAGCTTTTTGTTCCTTTTCACTTTTAGATATAGGTGTTTCTTCTTTTTCTTTTACACCGGGGATATATTTTTCTCCTGCAGGTTTTGAAACCGTTTCTGTCTTTTTAGTTTCTACCGGTTTCTTTTCTTTTTTATCACTGATTTCAGGTTTATCTTTTTTTACAGCTTTCGGCTGTACAGAACCAATCATGTTCATTCCTCCCTTTTAATATTTTATTATAGGATAAATACAAATGACACCTTTGTCAAGTTAATACAATAATGCCCGGCCCCGAAGAGTGAAAATTTTTCTCACCTCCTAGTAAGGGTTTGAAAAGGGTTAAAATATTTTTTTTCTTACCAGTAAAAACAAAATCCTTATCTAATCTAACAAAAAAAATAATTAGAAAGATAAAGATTTTTGATGTAAATTTTTTCACACTTATTTATTTGAAAGAATACAATTATGCTGAAATTGTAGATAAGAGAAGCTCTAAAAAAGTTTCACTCTTCGGGGCTGTACCCTAACTCTTCTTGTTTATTTATTAACATAATGTTAACAATTTTATATTGATATCAAAAGAAAACTCTGTTATTCTTTACCTTGAAGAGCTATATAAAATTTTAGAGAGCTGAAGCCGAAGTTTAAATATGAAGATATTAAGAAGTTCTTATAAACCTCATTTCCCAGATAGAACTGTGTTGCCTTATAACCTTTATGCTGAAAAACAGCTTGAACCGTATGATCGGCTTGATCTGACTTCAGGTATAAAAGAAAAAGAATGGACCCTTCTTTTTTATAATGCAGGAGATGGATGTGAAGCCAAGATGGGAACTGCCAGTCTTCTGGATCTGGAAAGGATTGGTTCAGATGAAAATACGAATGTAGTGGTAATGAATTACAGGTCTAAATTTAATCTTGATAGAATTACCGGTGATTACGGTAAGCTTCAGGGTGCGAAAACTTATTATATTACCAGAAATGAAAATCCTCCAGAGAAGTTTCCCCTTATCTCTAAAATTCTCTCAGAAGAAGCAAAACACCTTAAAAATTTTACTTTTACCTCCACTAAAGATATAGCATCTTCTGTAATTGAAGAACATGCTCCTGATATAAATATGGGAGATAAAGAAACACTTAAAGAATTTCTTTTAAAGAATATGAAAAAGTTTCCTGCCAGGCGTTATGCTGTTGTTATGAGCGGCCATGGCTCCGCCTTTTCAGGTTCTATGATAGTTCATAACCCTGAAGGCCGTATTAAAAATGAAGAACTTGCCGGTGTTTTCAGAGATGTAGAGAAAGAGACCGGCCATAAAATTGATCTTGTGAATATAAATACCTGTTTTTCTGCTAACCTGGAATCCCTTTATCCTTTACAGAATTCCGTAGGAACAGTGGTTGCATCGGAAGATGTAGTATGGTCTGCAACTCAGCCTTTCGGAAAAATTCTTGATGACCTTCAGAAAGGTATAAAAGAAGGAAAAGAGATCTCTGCCAGAGATCTTGCCCTTCTTATGATTGAAGAAGCCAGGCGTCAGCCTCTGGGAAATCTTTACATAAAAACCCTTTCTGCAATAGATATGGAAAAGATTGGTGCTGTTGCCGATGATATAAATAATTTACAGAAAACCCTTATGGAAGAGGGTGTACCTCCGGCATCAATAAAAAAAGCAATGGAAGAGAGCCTCAGGTTTGAGTTCAGCAGTGTTCCCAAAGAGGTATATGTGAGTGATGTGGGATCTTTTGCAAAGGAAATTATTAAATACAGTAATTCCGAAAAAGTCAGGACTGCTTCGGAGAACCTTCAGAAATCTCTTGAAGAATGTGTTTTTGCAGAACAGCATGCTGCCCATGCAATGCAGTCCGTTACAAGCAGGGTTATTTCAAAAATATTCACCTCCTTTGCATGCCATGAGAGGTTGGAGGAAGCTTCAGGACTTACTGTTTATTACGACACAGATGCCCTCAATCCTGATTCGAGGCTGGATCAGATAGAAGGATGGATGAGTATACCACGGGAAGCCCTGAAAAAACTTCCCCATAGTATTGATATTGTAAAACTTGATAAACTTGCAGGAAAAGAGTTTTCAAAAGGACGTTTAACCAGTGAATTAAAAGACTTGAAGTTCAATGAAGAGGAAATTAAAACCATTATGGACCGGGCCAGTCTGAAAAAATCTAAGTATTCGGAAGATGTCGATGCTGTGGGATTTCTTTCTTATGTAAGCAAAGTTGCAGAAGAAGAAAAGGCTAATATGTCTTCTTTGCGGAAAGGATGGAATAGAGTTAAAGAAACTCACAAAAAAGTAATAAGAACAATTTCCGAAAAGACACATATACCGGGATTTATCCTCTCTTTTGCGGAAAAAGTAGCTATGGCTGCAGGTTTATTTGTCGGTGTACATATGCTGGGAACCACAGGAAAGGCTGTTTATGAGGCAGGCCTGGGAGGTTTATTTACCCTGGAAGGTCCTCTGGCAACCCTGAAAAGTACTAAGGATACATTAAAGCTGATTTCCGCTACAGATGAAAGTGCCGCTTCCTTTAAAGATCTTAAAGACAGCGCTGAACTTGCCTCTGGAGAAAAACTTACAGGCAGGGAAAAAGAAAAAATAATGGATCACATTGGCAATGCTGTTCTGGGATTGACTCTCGGAACCTTCGGTCTTTATCTGCTCGGAGTGGCGCCCCGTTCTGTTATCTGGCCTGCAGCTATTGCTGCCCTTTCCATAAGGAGCGGTAAAGAAGTGGCCAAAACTCTTGTAAGTAAAAAAGATCATGACGATTTTATAAAAGAATCAAAAGAATTTTCCGAAATGACTGTTACAGAGAAACTGGATTATATACAAAAAAATAGAAATTAGAATTTTATTTAAGGATTATCTGAAGTTTTCTTTAAAATATTTTTAAGGCTTTTATGTTATAAATATAAATTAACGGCTATGGCCTGTGGCTTCACAATTAATGATAAGGCTATATATAGTTTTTAGTTATTAGTTTTTTATGAGTCTGCCAGTTTATTTATCAGCTAATAATTATAAACCAATATCCATAACCAGCAGCCAACAGCCAGCCAAAATAGTTAAAAGCCTCATATTAAAATAAATTTTAAGGAAGTATCTTAATATGTTTGATTGTATAGGAATGTCAATTCAGGGTAAGCTAAGAGCAGTGGGAAATTTCGCTGCAAGTTTTACGAAAAAACCTGAAACAGATGTAAGAGAGTCTGAAGATGTCCTCCATATATCTGGTAATAAAGTTCCCGAAAAAGAGTGGACTGTTCTTGTTTATGGTGAAGGAAGAAACAAACTTGCCCTTTCCACCAATATGGCAATAAATAAGATGGAACATGTGGGTTCTGATGAAAACGTGAATATTGTTGTTCAATCTACGGTAGAGCCTACATGGAGAGAACGTTTTGCCCCTGATATGGAACGTGCCGGCACGAGACGTTACTATATTACAAAAGATACGGATCCGTACAAAATAAGTTCTCCTGTGGTGGAAGATCTGGGAGAGAGGGTTCCCCTTAACAGTGAAACCCTTTCTGATTTCCTTTCCTGGGGTATGAAAAGCTTTCCTGCAAAACATTATATGGTTGTTGTAAAAAAGCATGGTCTCGGCTTTGCAAAAGATGATAAATATGTTCCTCTTTCGGCAAGAGATCTGAAAGATGCCCTTGAGATTACGGAAAAAAACACAGGAAAGAAAGTAGATGTTCTGTCTTTTGATAGTTGCTCCATGCAACAGATGGAAGTGGGTTATGAAATCAAAGAACATGCAAAGCTAATGACCGGTTCCCAGGAAGACATTTATGCCATTGACTTTCCTTATGACCGTATTATATGGGGACTGGAAAAAAAAGCAAATATAATTACTCCTGAAGAAGTGGGAAAACTTATTGTTGATGCATACCAGGAAGAAGCCCCTTATGGTATGCATACGGCGGCAGATCTTACAAAACTTAGAGAAGTTGGCATAGCAACAGAGAAGCTTGTGGATACTTTAATAGAAGAAAATATCCCTCCTAATGTAATTTATACGAATATGTTAAAAAGCCCTTCTATGGAACCACAGGAGAGCATGAGGTTTGCCTTTAATTTCAGAGATGAAGAAGGTTTTTTGAAAAATATCATTAATGATAAATATATTACTTCCCAGAAGGTAAAAAACGCAGCACTAGAGCTTCGGAAAAAACTATCGGATTCTATTATTCATCATAAAATAGGCAGATCAAAGAAGCTTGTAAAAGATGCTAAAGGCTTTAACCTGTTTATACCCTGGAAAAAACCTGCAGAGAGTTTGAAAGACGGTTATGAGAAACTGAAATTTGAGAAAGACACACACTGGATGAAGCTTATTGATTATGTCTTTGAATCAAAAGACGTGGCTGCTTCATTTGCAGAAGAAATAAAGATCCCTGAAGAAAAACTTTCTATTTCCCAGAAATTTGGTAAGACTGTTATTAAAAATTATAAAAAATATGTATCTCCCTATCTTTTGACTGCCTGCAAACACACTCCTTCCTGTTCCCAGTACGGACGGGAAGCCATTGAAAAGCATGGCCTTATAGAGGGTGGGAAGATGGCCTTTATGCGTATTCTGAGTTGTAATGCCGAGGCAGAAGGCCGTTATGATCCTGTTCCGGAGGTTCCGAAAGACAGCTCTGAGATACGTTGCAATATAGCTCACGGCCCTCCTCCTTCTGATTCAAAAGATGTACAGTTACCTGATATTCTTATAGAGCCTCCTGAACCAGTAGAAAAATCCGGTATCAGAAAAAGGATGGAAAGTGCTCTTATTAGTGCCGGCCGCTTCACAGGTAAAATACTTGGAGGGGCGGTGGGAGCCGCTATTGCTCTTCCCATAGGACTCGTTATGGGAGCAGTAATCGGAACCAGAGCCGGTACAAATACTATAGACGATAAGATCAATAGACCTCTACTTGAAAAATACCATCAAGATTCTGTAAGGCAATTTGTTAAGATTGAAAAACCTATTGGTACGCCCGGCTATGTAGTTCATAATACCATAAAGAATCTTACCGGATCTTTTGAACTGAGAGATAAAGCCTTAGAGACCTTACAGGATATGACAGGTTTTGAATTTACAGAGAAAGCTATAAAAAACCTTTCGGGAAAGATTACTGATCCTGACAGACAGGGAATTCTGAGAAAGTTAAAGGGAAAGAAATTCCTTAAAGAAATCCTCATAAAAGGACTTGAGGAGAGAAGTTTTACCGAAAAAGAAATAGAGGATATTCTTTTCTGCACTAAAAATGAAGTTGCTGCCGGGAGACTGGAAACTTTAAAACCATTATTGAACATGAGAATGTCAAAAGGGAAGTTTTCTAAAAAATTAAAGGAAGCTCAATTTAATGAACAGGAAATAGATGTAATTCTAGGGCAGGCAGATTTTACTTTCAGGGAAGGCCTGGCAAAGGTTATTGGAGGAACTGCAGGAGCAGTAACGGGAACTGTTCTGGGAACCTTAGGTGCCATAGCGGTGGGATATAAATGGGGCTCAAGGTTTGCAGGTCTTTTCGGAGCAAATTATGTAAAAGAAAAACTTGGAGAATTTCCAAAACATCCTGAGACGGAGAGTATTTTACAGAGGGATTATGGTGAGAAGTAAAGTCTTATAATTTTTTTCTTAAGGGGGTGGCTTTTGCCACCCCTTAAATATTATGTTTTAAAAACCTTCTAATTAAGTTTTTTTTAATATTTTTTTAAGTTTTTAAGTTTTTTTTAAGTTTTTTTTAAGTTTTTTTTAAACTTTATATGTTATAGTTCTTAATAACAAAAAGAAATTAACAACAGCTTAAAGGAGGACTTGAAAATGAAAATTAACAGCCAGAATTTTACCCCGATTATGAAAAATGGAAATAGTAAAAATGTTAAACCAGAAAGCATTTTTATGGCAGATAGTTTCACCAGAGAAGAAAAATCTGGAATTCTTAATGCAAAATCCGGAGATGCTATGGAATGGAATTACTGTTTTGGTGGAGGAAACGAAAAAGCATCAGAAAATTCCAGGCTTAATGCAAAATCCGGAGATGCTATGGAATGGAATTACTGTTTTGGTGGAGGAAATGAAAAAGCATCAGAAAATTCCGGGCTTAATGCAAAAGCCGG
>JAKJGF010000164.1 GCA_022704525.1 Bacillota bacterium
ACGGCATATCTTTTGCTCCAGAGCCCGGACAGGGACAGGTGTGTATATTTAAAATTTTTTGGATACTTTTTTATCTGGAGCGGTATTTAGATTATGGATTGTTATGAAACTAACTATATTGTAAAATCCATTATATATAGTATAATATTCTTATTCGAAATTTACAACAAAGGAGGTTAACATTATGAGTCTAGAGGAACACAGAAAAAAATCACCTGGAAGTGTAAAAGTCATAGTAATGACAGTAAGTGATACCAGAACAAAGGAAACAGATGAAACAGGAAAAATTATAAAAGAATTGTTAGAAAAAAATTCCCATGTAATAGTAGATTACCAGATTATAGAGAATGACAGAGAGATTATAACAAATTTCATAGAAAACGAACTCACCTGGTATCGGTCACAGGCCATTATATTTAACGGCGGCACAGGTATATCATCAAAAGATATGACTGTAGAGATTGTGGAAAAACTGCTGGATAAAAAACTACATGGCTTTGGAGAATTTTTCAGATACCTGAGCTATAAAGAAATAGGACCTGCTGCTATGCTGAGCCGGAGTATGGCAGGTGTCGCAGGGAGCACTCTTATAATCTGCCTTCCCGGTTCGCCCAAAGCAGCAAAACTGGCTATGGAAAAACTCATACTCTCTGAAATAGGCCATATGGTGATGGAAATTATGAAATAGGGGAAAAAAAATGAAACCTATAGGATCACTTATACCACTGGATAAAGCAATGAAAATCTGTTTTAATGAGATAAAAGAGATTGATAGCGAGGAAAGAATTCCTCTGGGAGAAGCAACCGGAAGGGTCGTCTCTCAGGATATTGTATCTTCTGTAAATGTACCACCTTTTGCCAGATCCGCTATGGATGGATATGCAGTTCTGAGTCAGAATACCTTCGGGGCAGGACAATATGAGCCGGTAAAATTAAAATGTCTTGAAAAGATTCATGCCGGCGGGCAACCTTCTTTTTCAATAAAGTCCGGTGAATGTTCCCAGATAGCTACAGGCGCTATGGTTCCTGAAGGGGCAGACTCTGTAGTTATGGTAGAACATACGGAACTGGAAGGTGAAGATATTCTCATATATAAACCTGTTTATCCGGGACAACATATTTCTCCTGCAGGTGAGGATGTAAAACTCGGAGATATAGTTCTCAGAAGGGAGGATGTTCTTTCTCCTGCCAGAATAGGAGTTCTGGCAGCTCTTGGACTCTGTGAGGTTAAAGTTTTCAACCGCCCCTCTGCTGTTATTATACCTACGGGAAATGAAGTAAGACCTCTGGGAAGTAAACTCGAAGAGGGACAGATTTATGATGTGAATTCTCATACATTACAGGCAACCCTTAACCTTCATGGTGCAGTAAGTGTTATTCATAAAGAAATAGTGGAAGATGAGATAGAAAAAGTAGAAGAAGCTATAAAACTCTATGAGGGTTTTGACTTTATTATATTTTCCGGGGGAAGTTCCGTAGGGGAAAGAGATGTTCTTATAGAAGCCATTAAAAAACACGGAGAAGTCTTATTCCATGGCATAGCAGTAAAACCGGGAAAACCAACACTTTTCGGCAGAATAAATAAAAGTCTGGTTTTCGGTATGCCCGGTAATCCTGCATCATGTCTTTCCAACGCATATATTATGCTTGTGCCTCTTATAAGAAAAATGGCACGCCTTCCCGGGGTTCATTTAAATAAAGTAACATTACCCCTTTCGAAAAGGATTGTTTCTACCCTGGGAAGACACCAATTTCTAACTGTAAAGATTATAAGCGGTGAAGTGGAACCGGCCTTTAAATCCTCCGGCGCCATTACGAGTCTATCTTCTGCAGACGGTTATATAGAAATTCCTGCTCTCGTAGACCTCATAGAAAAAGGGGAGATAGTAGAAGTTATATTATTTTGATATGAAAAAACTGATTATTACAGGTGCCAGCGGCTTTCTGGGATGGAATATAGCAAACAGTGCAAAAGATATATGGGATGTATATGGAATTGTTTTTTCTCATGTTATAAAAATTCCCGGAGTAAAAATCATAGAGGCAGATTTAAGAAATACTGAAGAACTAAAAGAGTTATTCAAAAAAATTAGCCCTCATGGGGTTATACATACTGCTGCTATAACCAATCCTAATTACTGTGAGCTTAACGAGAAGGAAACAAAAAAAATAAATGTAGATGTCCCTCTTCATATGGCTTCCCTCTGTGGAGAATATAATATTCCCTTTGCTTTTACCTCTACCGATCTGGTTTTCGATGGTCTCCATGCCCCTTATAGAGAGGAAGATACTCCCTCTCCTGTAAGCATATACGGAGAACAGAAGATTTCTGCCGAAGAGGGCATAAAACAGATTTATCCTGATGTTGCCATATGCCGTATGCCTCTGATCTTTGGCATTCCGGGACCGGCAGCATCAAGTTTTATTCAACCTATGATAAAAGACATGAAGGAAGGACGTCCTCTGAATCTATTTACAGATGAATTCAGAACACCCGTAAGTGGCAGCAGTGCAGCAGAAGGATTATTACTGGCCCTTGAACATGTAAAGGGTTTGATACATCTCGGAGGAATAGAGCGTATTTCCCGTTATGATATGGGTATATTATTAAAGGATATTCTTGGCTTCTCTAATGTCAGATTGGTACCAAAATTGCAAAGAGATATTATCATGGCTGCTCAAAGGCCGAAGGATGTTTCTCTTGATAGTAGTAAAGCCCGTAAGCTGGGTTTTAAGCCTTATAATATTTCTGATGAATTGAAAAAAATAAAGAAGGAGTTGTTGGTGGAATCGTGAGACGTGAAACGATTATTACATTAAATTTCACGCATCACGCATCACGATTTAAAATTATGTACAAAAAATTACTTATAATCTTCATCTTTTCTCTTACTATAATGCTCTTTTTCCCCTCTCAGGCCAGAGCAGATCTAAAATCATACCTGGAAAAAGAAGAACCTGACTACAGGTGGGAGAAAACGAAAGAATTAACAGTTACAGATGGGAAGGTCTACGAATTACATCTTGTATCTCAAAGATGGCAGAAAACTTTATGGACACACAGGGTTCAGATCTTTTACCCTGACAGAATAATAAGTCCCGATTATTGCACTATCTTTGTTGCCGGTAAAAGCGGTAAATCCCTGGTGGATTCATTCGGTATGGATATTACAAAGTCCTGCGGCACAGTGGTTGTTGTTCTCTGGAATATTCCCAATCAACCCTTTGAAGGGAAAAAAGAAGATGCCCTTATGGCTTATACCTTCTTAAAATTTATGGAAACAGACGACCAGTCCTGGCCACTCCTGTTTCCCATGACAAAATCTGTTTTAAAGTGTATGGATAGTATACAGGAATTTACTACAAAGGAAGGGTTAAAGCCTGTAGATAATTTTATAATAGGAGGAGTATCCAAAAGAGGATGGACCACCTGGCTTGCAGGAGCAAGTCAGGATAAAAGAGTAAGAGCTATTATTCCTATGGTAATAGATACACTGAATATAGAAAAACAGATTCCCCATCAAATAGAGGTTTACGGTAAGGCAAGTGATAAAATCCATGATTACAATGACTCGGGAGTTCTGGATAAACTCAATATAGAAAAAGGGAAAAAACTGCTTCAAATGATTGATCCTTATAACTACAGGGAAAAACTGACTTTACCAAAACTCATTATCAATGGCACAAATGATCCATACTGGACAGTGGACTCATTAAATCTTTACTGGGATGAGCTAAAGGGTTCTAAATGGATACTATATGTGCCTAATAGCAGTCATAGCCTGGAAGACTTTGGAAGAGTCATTAATACAGCTACATCTTTTATAAATACTGTGGCGTCAAAAAAAGATTTCCCTGAAATAACATGGGAATTCAAAAATTTGAAGAATGGAATTGGCCTTAATATAAAGAGTAATATAATACCTGAGTCAGTAAATATCTTCAAGGCTTCTTCTTCATCAAAAGACTTCAGAAAGGCTAAATGGATATCAGAATCTGCTATACAAAAGAACGAAGTATATACAGGCTATATAGAAAATCCTTCTACTGGTTTCTGGGCAATATTCGGTGAAGTTAATTATGAAATAAACGGGAAAGTCTTCAGTATTTCAACACAGATAAAGATTACAGAGAGAAACTAAATAGCTATGGCGGGAGAAGCTCCTGACCCGGAGGTGGCTGCTATCGTAGAAGCCTATAAGAGGGGCGGAAATTAATTTCGTGAAATATGAAACGTGAAATGAATTACCTTCGGAGCAGTTCGTTTAATATTTCACTTTTCACGTCTCAGAAGTAATAATTTATCAAGATATCTTCTGGTCTCTAGCTTACACGCTCTTTACAACATCCTCTTCTGTTTTAACTATAGATATAATAGAAGTAAAGCCGGTCATGTCAAAAATTTCTTTTATATGATCTTTCATAGCAAAAAGAACCAGTTTCCCTTCAACTTTCTTTAATTCCTTTGCGGCCATCAAAATAACACGTAACCCTGAACTGTTTATATAATCCAGACTGGTAAAATCTATGGCCATCTTCTTCTCATTGGTTTTTATAATTCCTTTAATCTTATTCTCAAATTCAGTTGAAGTAGTCGCATCAAATCTTCCTTTTAACTCCAGAAAAACTATATCTCCTTTTTTATTTTCTAATATTTCCATAATTTATCTCCTTTCAAGATCATTACATTGTTACTATATTTATAGACTACATAATAAAATCCTGCTAATTTTTTGAATATTTTGAGTAAATAGAAAGTCGTGAGACGGGAGACAGAAGACGTATAATTTACGTGTTATACTTCACTTCTCACTTCTTTTCACTTTTCACTTAATAATGCCTTTCTCAAAAGCCTTATGGGAAGAGTTCCACAGGAAAGTAAATCCTGATGGAATTTCTTAATAGAATAATTCTCTCCTTTCATCTTCTGGTATTCCTCCCTTATTTTTAGCAGTTCAAGCTTACCTGTTAAATAACTGAGAGGTTGTGTTGGCATCATAGTATAACGTATAACTTCACCACGGGCAGATCCCTCGGAGAAAAGCAGTTCTTCTACCATAAGCTTTACACCTTCATCAATAGTCATTCCTCTGGTATGGAGAGAAACATCTATTATCACTCTGAGGGCTCTCCAGAGAACTCTCCGAAGACAGCATAGTTCTACCAGAGGATCATCAAAATAGCCGTAATCCTGCATCAATTGTTCACAATATAAAGCCCATCCTTCAGCAAATATGGGAGTAAATACATGACGACGCATAAGGCCGGGATGCCTTGAGGCATAAGTCAGCTGAAGATGATGACCGGGATAGGCTTCATGAAGGGTTGTTGTAATTATTTCGGCTATATTATGATCTCTCAAATGAGCTTCAACTTTATCAGGTGGGCCTTCAGTATCAACAGGTGTGACCATAAATATACCTCTTTTAAATTTCTGTAATAGTGCAGGAGGATTATAGGCAGCAGTGGGCATAATCATACGCATAAACTCTGGAGATGGTTTTACTACAACATCTTCATTGAGAGGAATATCCATAAGGTCTTTTTCCACAACAAATCTTTTTGCCTTTTCCATATAAAAGGCATAAGTCTCAACAATCTTCTCAGGTTCCGGGTGTTTAAGCCTTACATTAAAATAAAGATCTTTCCAGCTCTTATGAGGATCCAGTCTGGAGGCAAGTTTCTGAAGTTGCTTCTGAGTTTTTCGAAATATCTCTTCTCCGATTTCCAGAACTTCCTTACTGTTATAATCCAGCATATAATCTTTCCATAAAAGTTCATCAAAGAGTTCTTTCCCCACTGCATATTCACCTGTAGAATCTGCAAAGTTTTTCTGTAAAAATAATCTGTATTCCTCAAGACATTCCAGCAATTTATTCTTTTTACTATTTAATTCTTCAGAGAAAGGAGAAAACTCTTTTTCCAGAGCAGAAACCAGATTTGGTAAAAACAGATCTCCTCCGTGACAGGAATTAATTGCCGCTTCTACAAAACTTTTGGGGGGGTTATTTAATCTCTTCATACCATAAAGCAATAAATCAGGAATTTTAGACATCCTCTTTATAATAAATCCTGTTTTCTCTTCAAGAGACAAATCTTCCCTGTTATTCAGGAGTGATATACTCTGAAGGGCCAGATCTGAATATGTACAGGGGTCCAGTATATGAGGTTCAAATTTTTCAATAACACGGATATTATTTTCTATATCTCTTCGTAAAAGTTCGTAATCTATCTGACTATCAAGATCTTCTATTAAATTAATGGGAAGCGTATCAAGTTCTCTGTTAAATCTCTTTAATTCCTCCAGGGATTGTTCCATAAGGGAGAAATCTTCAAGTTCTCCATTATAATCATTATAACCATACATGGTGCTCATAGTCGGATTATTCTTAATTTTCCATGCTAAAAATTCCTCTACCAGTTTCTGCAATTCCCGGGTGTTATTATTTTCTGAATTCATAAAATATTGCTCCTTACTACATATTTATTTATGATATAAAACATTCGCTCTGTGAACAAAATAACCTTTTCGAATAAGACTTTAGTACTACATCTATAGTATTATAAATAAATTTATTTTTAAAAAATTTACAACCGGAGCAAGTTTTTATATTTTGTAAATTATTATAATATCAGTCTGGGGAATAAAAAAATAAGGAGTTTATGAAGATGTCATTTAAAAAATCAGGAGTCAATCTTTCCTGGGAAAAAGATAAAAAGTATATGCATTATGGTTATAGTATCGGAATGTCTGTTCTGAATAAATCTTACCATACAGGCTTCAGCAATCCCCATAGCAATAATATACTCGCTAAAGCCTTTAAGAAATTATCCGAAAAAGGTATTAAAACTATCAGAGTATTTCTCTTTTGCGATCTCAGAGCAGGGATCCATTTCAACGAAAAGGGATATCCTTACTTTGATGAAAAAGTATATGCAGATTCATTTATCTTAATGAATACTGCCAGGACATATAAACTTGAACTCATCCCTGTTCTTCTAGATTTTTATGTAGCTAACCGTTGGCTCTTAAACTATTTCGATCCCTTCGATCACCCGGAAATATTAACAAATGACAGAATAAGATATAAACTTCAGGAACTCTTTGGAGAATATATTAAATATTACAGTGAAACTTTTGGAGGTGTCATTCAGGCATGGGATTTATTTAATGAACCTGAATGGGCACGGGCAATCAGCTTAAAGACCATTATTCCGGAAAATGATCCCAGGGCTATATATATTAAAGAGATGTATGAAATAGCCCGTAAAAACTCGCAGGGTATACCGGTTACAGTGGGATGGAATAAAAAAGAAAATGCAATAAAATTCAAAGATTTCTCAGATATAATTCAGGCTCACTGTTATAAAGAAAAGTTTTCTATTTTTCTGGATTATTTACTAGAAAACAGCAAAGGTAAAAAAATACTTGCAGGAGAAGTTGGTGCCAGAAACTCAAACCATATGGAAGAACTTATGAAAATAGCAAAAGAAAAAGATGTGGCAATACTTTTCTGGGATACACATAATTCTAACTTTGCCAGCTATATATGTGATTATGATAAATTTAAACACTACTCTCTTAATATTTCAGGCCGTGCTTCAATGGAAACTGTTCCTGGATAGGTGTAAAAAGTGAAAAAAAGTAGATAGTGAACCGGGAGCAGTAAAAATGAAGGTTAATATGTCACTTTAAACCATTCACATTTCACGTTTCACTCTTCATAATACGCAAAACTTTATTCCTTACTTCTTCATCATCTGTGAGGAGTAATTCATCGAATTTTTTCATAGCAATCTCTCTATCTATTTCCTGTAACATTTCTATAGAGTCAAAACATGTTCTGCCATCTGGACTTTTAAGGTTCTCAATAATTGCTCTGGTATAACGCTCTTTAGTTATAAAAGCAATATATATCCATAAAAAAGCAAATAATAAAGACACAATAGTAACAGTTAGATTTACTATCCCTCCTAAGTACCGCAACAGGCAAGTTGGTATCCATCTCACAAGTCTATCCCTGTCCGGGCTCTTACGCAAAATCTATGATCCTGTTACAATGAAATCTGTTATTACAGAATATACAGTTTTGTATTTATTTAAGTTATAACTTTCTCCTTTGACGGCATATCTTTTGCTCCAGAGTCCGGACAGGGACAGGTGTATATGTTTTTGGATACTTTTTTACCTGTTGCGGTACTTCAGTGCTTAAAAATTTATCATATAATTTCTATATAGCCCTTTCTGATATTTATTATCGAGATATGCCGGAATATGGAGATAAAATTTTACAAGAAAACTTGAAAAATAATCCAGGAAACTTTACTTTGAAGATGGTTCAAATTAAAAGATTAATAAATTTAAATAAAACTTTATTGGCAGAAAAAGAATTACTAAAATTAATTGACTCTTACCCTTTATATTATCAAAGTTATCTGAAACTTGCAAGACTTTATAAAAACTGTGAATTAATTAAAGAATCAGACAGGTTCTACTATAAAGCATATATGCACATGCATAAAGAACGACTCTACCTATTACGCCAGGAACTGGGTACAAGACCTCTGGAATGACTGTACTGAGGATAATGTCCCTCATAATTTATAGAAGTATCCTTGTGAACACCCTTCCCGGGACAACATATAGTGAAGTTTTTATAATTTGAAGAAACAGTGTATAAATATTCTAATGATCCTGTTTCAGGACATGAGGGAAGACTGCTTATATAGCCATATTTACTCAGATAAGACAGTTTTACAGGGTATTTCCCTTTATTATCACAGGCATAAAGTTCCATAGCAGTAGCCAGATTTTTTATGTTCCTTACACAGCTTTTACCTACTGTAGCTGGTTTTTTTCTAATAATACTCGGCATAATACCAGCAGCTATTATAGAGATTATAGCCATAACAATCATAAATTCTATAAAAGTAAAGGATTTCTTCTGAGGCCTACTTACCGGAACAGGAGGTATGGAACTGCTCTGTCGAGGTGTCTGACGGGGAGTAACTGCAGGAGTATGCTTCTGAGGCTTTATAGGACTTTCATATGAAGGGCCAGTAGCTATGGATTTAATACCGGTGCATTTCTGAATACTCTTTTTAAATTCCATTATACTTATATAACGTTTTGTCTGATCTAACTGAATAGCCCTGTTTATTACAGATTCAAGCTTATCAGGAATAGATGGATTAAGTGATTTTATGGAAGGAAACTTAAAAGGTGTCAGAGTGGGATCATATTTTGTAAGCATCTGAAATAATATGACTCCCAGAGCAAATACATCAGTTTGTGGATTGGATTGTCCTCTTCCCTTATATTGTTCCGGTGCAGCATATCCCGGAGAACCAAGCCTGAAGGTATCAGTATGTTTATCAGGATTATAATAACGGGATATACCAAAATCTATAAGCCTTGGCTTATTAAAAGGTGTTATAATAATATTTGCCGGTTTTAAATCTCTATATACAATAGGTGCTTCAAAAGAATTATGAAGATAATCCAGAATTTCACCAAGTTCTATTACCCATTTAACAGCTTTATCAAGAGGTATAGGTTTATCCGACTTATTTAAAACCTCTTCCAGGGTCTCTCCTTTTATATATTCCATTGTAATATAATAACGGCCATCCTGAATAAATATACCATAGGTTTTGGGCAGACCCGGATGGTCAAATTTAGCTATAAATTCTGCTTCTCTAAAAAATATCTCTCTGGCAGAATCCTCATTTATTCTTGAATCAGGGGAAAATTCCAGTTCTTTTACAACCAGATCGTCTCCGCTCTCTATCTTTTTTACCAGATATACATTACCCATGGCCCCTTTTCCGAGCAGACTGGTCACCCTATACATATTATTATTAAGTAATGTACCGATCTTAACAGACATTAATTATCAGCTTTCAGCTTTCAGCTTTCAGCAATCAGCTTTTATTTCTTAACTGATAGCTGATAAGCTGACTGGTGATAGTTTTTATAAATTTTTAATAATTTTTCTAAATTCATTACTAATTTTCTTCATTCTTCTTTTCATTCTCTGATAATTCCTTTATTTCCTTTTTGTTGTTTTTATTCTTTAAAATATAATTAAAATCCTGCAAAAAGTTAATAAAAAAGCATAAGACCAATGTTAAAATGGATTATTTCAGATAATCAAGGTCAGGATAATCTATTTTTTTCCAAGAGGCATCAAATATAAAGGTTCTTCATTATCTTCCAGAGGAAGTAACTTCTTTACATCTCCATCACTGAAACCACCCACTGCCACTGTACCAAGATTTAGTGAAATACACTGTAAATAGACATTTTGAGATGCATGGCCTGCTTCCATATGGGAAAATCTTATCCCCTTTTCTCCATATTTTCCACTTATACGCTCATAAATACCTGTAAATACAATCACAAGAGGAGCTTCCTTGAGACAATCCTGCCCGAAAGCAGCTTTACACAGATCAGCTCTTCTGTCTTCTTTTAAAACATATGTCAATTCATGGCCTTCAGGTATATACTCATATATACCGGTTGGCAAATCTTTAACATTTCCGGCCAGAATATAAGTTTTAAGCCCATAAAGAGCACCTGCTGAAGGTGCTGTTCTATATCTATGAGAATCTGTAATACCCTGAGCTGCCCAGAGAATTTGTGATACTTCAGAAAGTGTTAAAGACTCTTTCTTATAATTTCTTACAGATCGCCTTTCCAGAAGAGCTTTTTCTATGGAAATCGGACTATCAAATACTGGTTCAGAAAGTTTTATTTTTTCCCTGTCTGGCTCACGGGCAACAACTTTATCTTTAGCAGTGTGAGAGTAAAAAACACAACTACTTAAAAGTAAAATAACGCTTAAAATAAAAATTAAGTCTCTTAAATTTTTCAACATAATCCTCCCTCTTACTAATATAATTCTAATAATTATTATATCATAAATAGTGAATTTTTTAGGTATATAAACTTTATTTTAAAAAATTAAAACCCATTATATTTTACTACAAGCATTGTTATATCATCACTCTGTTCAAATC
>JAKJGF010000165.1 GCA_022704525.1 Bacillota bacterium
CAGATGTTCAAACAGATGAGGCCAAAAGCAGATGAAGAAGATATGTTTGGTAGCACTAAAGAGAGAGAAATGTTTAATGAAATGCTGGACGGAGAACGAGCAAAGGTATGGGCACAGGAAGGTGGAATAGGTCTTGCTAATGTAATGTTTCAGCAGATGAAGGATCAAAACAGGAAATTATAAATGAATTTTCTTAAAACTACAGCTTTGAAGCTCCTTCTATTGAAGGGGAGAAACTGTAGTTTTAGCCTTTATATAAGGTTACTGATTGGTTATTGTATAAGGTTCAATAGAGCTTTTTAATAGGGGCAGGCTTTACAATGGATGATGAAGTAAAAGATCTGTGGGAGAGTTTTATTAAACTAAAAGATAAAGAAAATAGAGATATACTAATAGAATTCTATTTACCTCTGGTTAAAAAGATAGCAGGACGGATCAGCAGATGTGTAAATACCACTGTGGAATTTGAGGACCTTGTAAGTGATGGAATATTTGGACTTATTAAGGCAATTAATAATTTTGATATAAGTAGAGGAATAAAATTTGAAACTTATGCAACACCGGTCATAAGGGGGTCTATATTAAATTCTCTGCGAGCTCTTGACTGGATCCCTGAAAGAATAAGAGGCAAAGCCAGAGAGCTCGAAAAAGCATCTATACAGTTTGCAACCGATCATGGTAGAGAAGGTACAAAGCAGGAATTAGCCGAGATTATGGAAATGAGTGCCGGCGAACTCTATGAGCTAATTGCAAATCTTGGTTGTGCTTATCTTCTTTCTCTCAATCAGCCTTTTGCCGCTAATACTTTCGGTGATGAAGAAATAGAAATTATGGATACCATATCAGATACCCGAATTATAGAACCCTCCCTTGAACTGGCTTTTCTTGAACAGAGAGAAGAACTTAAAGCAGCTCTGGAACATTTACCTCAGAGAGAAAAAATCTTAATAGAATATCATTATTTTAAAAAAATGACCTTTGATCAGATTGCTCCCCATCTTGGTGTTACTAAACAGCGAGTTTCACAACTTCATTCGAGAGCACTCAAAATGCTTAGAGAGCAGCTAACTATAGAAGAGCAGATTGATGTTCCTGATGAAGGCTATTTATGGTATTAAGAAAGGGAATACATATGAAAAGTCGAAAGGAAAAGACCTTGTATCCCTCTGGAGGAGGAAGTGGTAGCAGTGTGGGCTCTATACATTCCTCTGCAAAATCGGGAAGATCCTGGACATCACCTCACTTTCAAAATCCGAAAGAAAAAGTAGATTCAGAGGAACAGAAGAAGTTTATGTCACTTATGGGAGGGTCATTAAAGAAATTAAAACAGGCCAAAAGAGAAGAAGAGGAAAGGAAGCGCCTTCAGGAAGAAAAGGAAAAGCATCTTAAAAAACTTCCCAAAATGATAGTTCCTGACTTGGGACCGGATTTCCGCCATGAAGTGAAATTTGATCAGACAGATGAAGGCCAGGAAGAAATGCTCCGTAGAATGGCCAGGAAAGGTAAAGCCAGAGAGATGGAACTGAAATTTTCAGAAAGCCGGGGTAAAGAACTGGATATAGAGGGTTAATTATCAGGTATTCCTCTTAATCATTGGTTAACTTCAGTTTATCCAGCCCGTAGAATATGAGACTTAATATTATCCCCACAACAGTAGCCAGTGCCATACCACTTAAGCCAACCTGGCCGAGTTTAATGGTTACTCCACTTATACCGGATACAAATACTACAGCAGTGAGGATAAGATTCCTTGATTTACTGTAATCTACTCTTGCTTCTACAAGCATTCTTATCCCTGATGCAGCAATAACACCGAAAAGTACTATACTTACACCACCCATAACAGGTATGGGGATACTGGATATTACTCCCGATAGTTTTCCAAAGAAAGCCATTATAATCGAAATAAGAGCTGCTCCTCCTATGACCCATACACTGTATACTCCTGTTATGGCCATAACACCCATATTTTCCCCGTAGGTAGTTGTGGGGACAGACCCGGCAAGGCCTGACAGTGTTGTAGAGATACCATCACTGAAGAGTGATCTGTGAAGACCGGGATCTTTTATAAGATTTCTCCCTACAATATTTCCTGTTACAAAAAGATGGCCTATATGTTCAGACATTACCACAAGAGCAGCAGGAATTATTATAAGTATTGCATTTACATGAAAAGATGGTAAAATCATTCTGGGAATAACAAGCCAGTTTTTTTCTGAAATTACGGAGTAATTAATTATTCCAGGATGGTAAATATTTAATATGACAGAGAGGCCATATCCTGAAAGGACTGCAATGAGAACTGGAATAACTGATAGAAAACCTTTAAACAGAAGAGAACCGAGGATAACTACTGCCAGGGTAAATATGGATATAGCTATGGCTTCCATATTATAAGAACCATTTTTATCAGGAAAGAATCCTGCCATTTGCGTAGCTGTTTCTGAAAGTTCAAGTCCTATAAGTGCTACTACAGGTCCCATAGCAGCAGGAGGTAAAACTACATCAATCCATTTCGTCCCTGCCATACCAATTATAGAGGCTACTATCATAAATATAAGACCTGAAACCATAAAACCTCCCAGGGCCTTTGAAAAATTTCCCACATAATCTGGAGAACTCAGTATAACTGCTGTGGCAGGTGCTATAAAAGCAAAACTGGAACCTAAGAATGCAGGTGCTTTACCTTTACAGATAAATAAATAAAGTAGTGTTCCAATACCGTTCATAAGTAATACCAGAGACGGATCGATAATTACAAGCTCAGGGTTACCAGAAGCATTCCTTGCGGCCTGATTGAAAAGAAATGGTACAAGCACTGATGCTCCGAACATGGCAAATAAATGCTGAAAGCTCAGTGGTAATCCCTGAAGAAAGGGAACTTTTTCTTCTACCTGTATAATTGTTCTTTCCATATTTTTTCTCTTTTAAATCGTAAAACTTGAGATGTTATAGGTGATGGATAATGCGTGATGATTCAACCCGGTCGTACACAAGGTTCGCCCCTATCCTTTATCTATTAATTTCTGCATGGCATCTCTCATCCTCAGACAGTAAATTTTATTCAGATTAAGACTTAGCTGAGGATAAGTTCTAAGTAAGCTCTGGAAATCTTCACGGGAGATTGACAGTAATTCAGCTTTTTCCGAAATTATCTGAGCGTTTGTTGACTGGGGGCCCCCATCTATTACCCCCATATCTCCCAGTATATCACCTTTCATTACATGAAATAATATTACAGGTTTCTCCTTATTTAAAGTCATCCATTTATAGAGAACAATTTCACCAGAGGAGACAATATATATATTTTCAGGTTCTGTTCCTTCCTGATATAACATGTGGTCTTTTAAGTAACTACATGGCTTTATACAGGTTATTATTTCTTCTATATCCGAATTAGTAAGTTCTAAAAAGATAGGGTGGGAAGAAAGTAAATTAATATCTATCTTTCTTTCTTCAAAATCATCTGCAGATAGACAAACTGAAGGTACCATAACTATTTCTAACTTCTTTTCTTCAACTGCAGTTGGAGGAGACGTATGTGTCAGTGGTATTTCCATTTTACCAAGAGAATTTTCATGCTGTGAGTCTATCTTCTTTCCATTAAGTTTATAGTATTCCTCAGATTGTACTGCTATATCAGTTAGTTGTAAAGATTTCGCCTCATTAGTTTCTCTGGTTTCTTTTTCGGAATTCTCTTTAACTGAAGGAATTATATCTTTTTTTTCTTTTTCATGCTCCTCATAATTTTTTATATCTTCTATAATTTCTTTTTTATCTTTTTCTGAAAGCTGTTTTATGAAAAAAAGTTTTTCTCCCCCTGATATTATTAATTGTATACCTGAATTAACAGATTTTTTTTGTTTTGTTACGAGATATTCTTCAAAATATCTCAGGCCATTACTGTATTCTTTTAAAGATTTTAGAAATAGATTTTTTATTTTGATTTCTCTTTCTATAGAGATTCCTTTTGCTTTAAAGCCAAAGTTATCAAAACCTGTGATGATTTTTTTTAGTTTTTCTCTTTCTGATTTTAAAATAGTTTTAAAATTTTCTTCTGATATTATACCAAGAAGGAATTCCTGACATTTATTATTAAGATTTTTATAATTCATAGCTGCTTTTGAAAGTGGTACTTCGTATTTTTTCTCTTCTTTTTTAATTTTTTCAGGAATTTCTTCTGTTTTTACAGGCGGAACATCTGCAGATTTTGGAGGAGAAATATCCGGGGATATGTTCTTTGAAAATTTCTCCAGAAATTTTTTAGGATCTCTGTGAGACTTATATTCTTTATATACTCCCATTTATGTTCCTCCTTTTACTATCTTGATATATGAAAAGTTCTGATATTATTTTTTGTAATTACTATAATATAGTTCCTTATAAAAATAAAAAACCCTAGGGTTTTCTATTTTTAAGTGGTTTTTACCGTTCTTTGTCCTCTACAAGATTATGCACTGGTAAGGGTATCCAGGGGTTTATCTACAGATTATAACCCCGGTCTGATAAATATTATATCTAAAAAATTAACTTCAGTCAATATGAGGATAACTCTGCCTTTCTATGAAGGAGGTCTTTTATTTAATAAAAAAGTATAACTTCCATCTTCAGGGAGAAGGAGTCCATCTCCAGGGAGAAGGAGTTCTTCTCCAGGGAGAAGGACTCTTTTGTCACTTTTAAAATTTTCGGAAATTTTATCCTCTGAAATTGAGCCTGTAAGCTCCGAACGGCAGAATCTGAACAAAGATATTTGATTTGACTTCCAGGTTATCAATTCTGTTGGTATATTCCATAGAGTCCAGATCAATAGGATTAGTTCTTCTCATTTCTAAAAGTAATAACTGGGCTTCTACACTAAGAGTAACACGATCTTTAAGCCAGACAGATTTTTCCTGGCCATGAAGTCCCTGTGCCTGCCCTTTACGTGAAACTTCAGTCATCTTGTTCCCATGAATTGTATCTACTCTGGTGCCAATAGTGGCTCCAGGTTTTTTACGACGTGCTGTTAAGGCATTAATAGCAGATATTCCATCCTCTTCTGGTCTTCTTCTCTGGGCCATATATCTCCCCCCTTAATTTTACGAGATCACATTAGGAGGATAGATGTTTGATTTTAAACACCTGAATTAAATGTCACTCCGAGTTTCCTCCATAATTAATTATAGCATATTTGTTATAAAATTTGTTAACAGAGTGTTAAATTTTTGTAAAATTTATTTGATCTCTTCCATTTGTTGATCTATTTTTGTCTCCTGTATCCATGAATAATTTTCTTACAGGTAGCATAGGATTTGAATATTTGTTATAATATAAACAGATTTTTGATTTTACTCTCTGGTTTGATAAACCATAAACCAGGAATTAGAGTTATTTTTTTGAAAAGATTGGGTATATATGATATTTGGTAAAAAATGTTGTCTCAGAAGACCTGAGATAGAAGATTATGCCAGAATATGGGCATGGTGGAATGATGAGGAATTACAATATCTTTCAAATCTTTACTGGTTTCCTCCAGGTTTTGAAGCAGTAGAAGAATGTTATAACAGGAGTCTTTCTGATGTAACAAAGGAATATTTTATTATTCATGCCTTTGATAAAAATACAATAGGTACTATAGACCTTTACAATATAAGATGGAGAGATAGAACTACTAATATTGGTATAATGATAGGGGAGAAAGACTACTGGGGTAAAGGATACGGGGCAGATGCTATAATGTCTCTGATGAAGTTTGTGTTTAATGAGCTTGATTTAAGAAGAATTGAGTTAAAGGTAGTAGAATATAATTTAAGAGCCATAAGATGTTATGAAAAGTGTGGTTTTAAAAAAGAAGGATGTCTCAGAAAAAAGGTTTTATGGAATGGAAAATATTATGATCAGTATATTATGGCTATACTGAAAGAGGAGTTTATAATCTGATATGTCAAGGGAAAGTTCTGAAAAGATAGATTTTTCATTTTCTCCCGGGAAAATAAACGAGATAGATAAAATTAATTCTCTCGGAGAAACCCCCTGGCCTAAATTCAGATGTAATTTAAGGAATACCGGTGCCAGTGCATACGCCAGAATGCGACCAGGAAGAAGTTTGAAATGGAAGTTTAAGGTGAAGGATAATATTTCCTCCTGTCCTGTTATAGGAATTGATGGTACTATATTTTTTGGTTGTTGGGATAAGAATCTTTATGCTCTAGGAAAAAATGGTAGATTGAAGTGGAAATTTGCAACGGATGGTTTTATAACATCTTCCCCTGCAATAACCAGAGCAGGAATCATATATTTTGGATCAAAAGATAAATATTTTTATGCACTTAATTCGGATGGTACATTAAAGTGGAAATATTTTATAGGTAAGAGTATTACATCTTCCTGTTCTTTAAGTAATGATGGGACAATTTATATAGGTTCCTGGAATGAAAATCTTTATGCCATCGGATCTGATGGAACAATACATATAGGTTCCCTTGATTATTCATTATACGCTCTCAATTCTGATGGCACATTAAAATGGAAATTCGGCACGGGAAATCTTATAGAATCTTCTCCCGCTATAGGTACTGACGGAACTATCTATGTCGGCAGTGGTAACCCTTATTTATATGCTATTTCTGTAGATGGTCAATTGAAATGGAAGTTCAAAACAGGTAATTTTATTTCTTCATCGCCTGCTATTAGCCATGATGGTTGTATCTATGTCGGAAGCGGTGATAATGCCCTTTATGCCATAAGTCCTGATGGAAAATTCAGGTGGGGTGTAAGAACCGGACAGGAAATAGAATCTTCTCCTGCTATAGGAATTGATGGAACTATATATTTTGGTTCCTGTGACAATTATTTTTATGCTGTAAGTAGTGACGGTATGCTTAAATGGAGTTTTAAAACAGGTGATGCTATAATATCTTCCCCGGCAATTGATAGAAATGGATTGGTATATTTTGGTTCCTGGGACGGATATTTTTATGCTATACTTCCTGAGGGCAAATTGGCATGGAAATTTAAGACAGGAGGACCTATAGATTCATCTCCTTCAATAGACGAAGATGGAACTATTTATATTGGTTCAAGTGATAAATATCTTTATGCTATAGGTTAGGGACAAAACTCGCTCCTAATCGAGATTAATCTTTTGGTTTCATTAGTGGAAAGAGAATAACATCTCTTATGGAAGTAGAATCTGTAAATAACATAGAGATACGGTCTATTCCTATACCCATACCACCTGTAGGAGGCATTCCATATTCAAGAGATTCTATAAAATCTTCATCTAGCATATGAGCTTCATCATCTCCTGCTTCTCGCTGTTTCATCTGTTCTAAAAAACGTTCTCTCTGATCAAAGGGATCGTTTATTTCGGAAAAAGCATTGGCAATTTCAAAATTGATTATGAAAAGCTCAAATCTATAGGTAAGAAAGGGATCTTCATCTTTTTTCTTTGCAAGAGGTGAGAGTTCTACAGGATAATCAAGTATGAAGGTTGGTTGAATCAGATGAGGTTCCACTGTAAATTCAAATATTTTATCTATGAGATTGGCTACATTCATCTTTTCAACTCCATCTATACCGAGTGTTTTTGCTTTGTTTCTTGCAAAATCAATATTTCTTAAATCTGAAATGGTAAGATCTGCATATTTTTTTAAAGCTTCATTCATAGTTATTCTCTTATAAGGTGGTTTAAGATTTACCTCTTTACCCTGATAAACCAGTTCGTACTTTCCAATGGTCTTCTCTGCTACAAAGGAAACAATATCTTCAGCCAGTTTCATCATACCTTCATAATCTGTATAGGCTTCATATACCTCAAGAGTAGTAAATTCCGGATTGTGTCTGGTTGATATACCTTCGTTTCTGTACAGACGTCCTATTTCATAAACCTTTTCAAGACCTCCTGTAATTAATCTTTTAAGATGAAGCTCTGTGGCTATTCTGAGATAAAGATCTAAATCCAGAGCATTATGATGTGTAATAAAAGGACGTGCATTTGCTCCCCCTGCAATAAGATTCATACTGGGTGTTTCAAATTCACAAAAACCCTTCATATCCAGTAATTCTCTTATGGCTTTTACTATTTTTGATCTTGTAATAAAGGTATGTCTCACCTCAGGATTAATTACTAAATCTAGATATCGCTTTCTGTAGCGTATTTCAGTATCCTTTAATCCATGCCATTTTTCAGGGAGCGGCTTTAAACATTTTGATAGAGGGATAAAACTGGTTACATAGAGAGTAAGTTCTCCTTTTTTTGTTTTAAAGACATTTCCTTCCACACCTATTATATCACCTATATCCAGGTATTTAAATAATTCAAATTTTTCACCTAAATCGTTTTTTCTCAGATAAAGCTGGATTATTCCATCCCTATCTCTAAGATCAGCAAAAATGACTTTCCCATGTCCTCTTAAAGCCATAAGTCTTCCTGCTAATTTTATACTTTCATGACTTT
Organism: Bacillota bacterium; assembly: GCA_022704525.1. Classification (GTDB taxonomy): domain Bacteria; phylum Vulcanimicrobiota; class SpSt-956; order SpSt-956; family JAKJGF01; genus JAKJGF01. The sequence goes on from JAKJGF010000165.1 coordinate 8,438, forward strand.
TTTCTTCACCAATATTAGTAAAAATTTTCACAATTTCTGAAATAGAATGACTTTTGTCATATTTTTCTCCATAAGCTTTAATTCCCAGTTCTTGAAGTTTTCCAAGTTTTTCCATTCTTATCTGAATCTGGTCGGTAAGTTGTTCTTCCATAAATAATTGCTCCTTTTAAATAGCTATCAGCTGTCTGATAGCTGACAGCTGATAGTTTATTGCTAATTTAATATATCCAGGATTTCGTATTCAGAAGTTCCGGCAGGTGCCTCTATTTTTACAGAATCTCCTATCCGACAATCCACCAATTTACTTCCCATAGGGGATTCATTGGATATCTTTCCATTCCTTGGATCACATTCTGCTGTACTTACTATTTTATATATTTCCTCTTTCTCTTTACCTTTTTCACGTATCTTTACAGTTGAACCAATACTTACTACTCCTTCAGGCAATTCACTTTCGTCAATTATAATAGCGTTTTGAATCATTTTTTCTAAATTCAGTATTTCACCTTCAACGAAAGCCTGCTCCAGTTTTGCATCTTCATACTCTGAGTTTTCTCCTATTTCACCGAATTCTTTAGCCTGACGGATACGCTGAGCAACCTCAGGTCTTTGCACGGCCTTTAGATAATGGAGTCTTTTCTTAAGTTCCTCATAACCTTTTTTGGTAAGTTTCATCTGGCTTTCAGCCATTTTTTATTACCTCCTTATTGTTTTATCAAATATGCTGTTAATTCTACAATTTTATAATTACCACTGTAATCAGAATTATAACTACAATTTATTCTGATATATTTTATTGCTCTGGGCTGGAAACTGATATACTGCCAGCTATACCATTCTCCATAACTTCTGTCAACAAGTAATTCCCAGTTTTGTTTATCCACTGATGTTTCTATATTATACTGGTAATAACTTCTCATGAGGTCCCAGAAAAGAATATCTATTTTATTTAAGAGATATACCTTATCAAGAACTACTATGATAGGTTCATTTATAAGAGCATAGGTATAACCATTATACTGGGAATAAGTGGTTGCATCACCATCCAGCATTGCACTTATATTACCCAGGTCATCTCTTGCACCTTCCACATAAGCTCCTATCCCTTTAAATGCTACATTTACACCATCTTCTGGAGTTATTATCTCAACTTCCTTTGAGTTATTCAAAGGTACAGGAGTCTCTGTTGCCCCTGGTGTAGATGCAATTACCTGAGATAGACTTAAAAGCTTAAAACTTGAAATTATTTCTTCTACCTGTGGCTTTATTGTTTCTCTTTGTATAACAGGAATTATGGTATATATGCCATATCCTTTCAGATCATTTAATAAATAAATTTCTTCAACCTCAATCATTCCTTCTGGGGACAGAAATTTTCCTTTAAAGAAAAATCCTTTTTCTGCACCGACAGTCTTTAATACTGTCTCCGTCAGGTCTCCTGTTTCAGTAAGGATAAAATTAAAGCTTCCAGAGAAGAGCCTCGGTATTTTATTTAAATCTTTTTCTTCTGGTGAAGAAAAGTCTATATAACTTATTCTGACTTTATAACCTGTGTCCTGTAAAGGAGAGGCAATCAACCTTTCATTAGCTGCTTCTGACTTCCATCCTTCAGGTAGATTAAAAGAATAAAGTCCTTCTTTACTTATCAGTTCTTCTGCTGTACAGAGTCCAGATAATAGAAAAATTATAAAAAATAGAAACAATGCAAATTTATATATTCTCATATCTTACTCGCGGAAAGTGAAATTTCAACCAGGGAGTTCGTAAGGTTCACCCCTGCAGGTTTCACTTTTCACTCTTCACCTTTCACTCTATTATTGCTGTAATTCCTCTATATAAGTCTTTATATCTTTAAGTTCTTTTTTTAGATGATCTTTATAACCTGTAGAGGGAGGTTCTGTAGCAATCTTTAAATTTTCCTCATAATATTTCTGAAGATAACCTGTTATAGAATTAACACCTTCTGCAAGCATTTTCTTTTCTATTCTGGATGTTGTATCCCGGGTTAGTTCTTTTCTTGTACCATAGAAAACAGCAGATTTCTCTCTCCCTTTACCAAGAGATATTGGTTCTGAAAGTTCATCTTCCAGTTTATATATATAATTAGCCCCTGATTGTACCACAAAATTGAATGCACAGGCAAGAGCAAAATTAAGTAATCCTGTATCTTCTCCCGGTTCGATTGAAGGTAGCCCTGAATAATCCTCTGCTATATGGAGTGGCTTTGCACTGCTCTCTCTAACCTGATCATAACTGTACCTGTAATTCTGCATAGCTGATATTGCAAATAGAGGAAGGCCATGCACAGTATTTAGAATAGTAATTCTGTCTTTATCACCTGTGGAGGATACATTATCTTCTTCAGCTCCAAAGGGTCTATTTTTAAATTCCTGAAGAACCATAGATTTATCTCTTTCTTCGACTCCCAGTACTACTATCTGTTTTACATTTCCACCATGTTGTAAAACAGCAGGATTATAATTCCAGTAAGGCGTTGCC
>JAKJGF010000385.1 GCA_022704525.1 Bacillota bacterium
TATGCCGTCAAAGGAGAAAGTTATAACTTAAATAAATGCAAAACTGTATATTCTGTAATAACAGATTTCATTGTAACAGGATCATAGATTTTGCGTAAGAGCCCGGACAGGGACAGGCTTGTGAGATGGATACTAACTTACCTGTTGCCGTACTAAGTACAGCTCCAGGTAAATAAGTGTCCAAAAAACTTTAAGCATATATATACCTGTCTCTGGGCGGGCTCTGGAGAAAAATATATACCGTCTTAAAAGAGACTTATAAATTAAACAGAGATAAAATCTTATGTGCCTGCAAAAACAGGTTCCAATGCAACAGGATTATAGATTTTTCGTAAGAGCCTGGCCAGAGACAGGCTTTTAACATGGTCACTAACTGTTGTGGTATAAGTGCTGACAATGCTAATTGCTAATATAAAATCTAGTTACACTGTGGAGCCGGCTTCTAGCCGACTTGAGCTGGCAAGATGCCAGCTCCACAATAATAATTATTTAACTGAAACTCTTTGAGATAATCAGCCTGTAATAAACTGAGTCCTGAGGCAGGGGAGATTCTTAATAATTTCTCACAATTCGAAGGCCCAGACCGTCAAATGTTTCATAAGGTGTTACAGAGAGACGAAAAAAAGAAGTGGAGGAATCTGCACCATTAAGGTAATCCCCCCCTCGACAAACACGATAGGATCCGGGTTCAGCTGGATAATCTGAATAATATAAATCATTACACCATTCATATACATTTCCCGACATATCATAAAGACCGAATTTATTAGGTTTTTTCTGTCCCACAGGATGGGTTTCAAAATTTGAATTGCCTGAATACCATAAGTATTTTCCATCTACATCATTTCCCCAGTAGTATTTAGTTGTAGAGCCGGCACGACAGGCATATTCCCATTCTGCTTCTGTGGGAAGGCGGTAGCCATTTCTGGTTATATTTATTTCCACTTTATCTTCCTGAATTATATAACATGGTTCCAGTCCTGCCTGGAGGGATAGGCAGTTACAATAATCCACTGCATCATACCAGCTAATTGCCCCTGCAGGAAAATTATCCCAATGTGGTTCCTGATGCCATAATCTATAATCAGGATCATAGCAACGAAATTCTTTAATTGTTACTTCATATTTTCCTATATAAAAAGAACTTACAGTTTTAATGGATTTATCAGAACCCGGAGGATTTGCCATCTTAAAGGTACCTCCCTTTATAAGTACCATTTCCGGGAAAAGAGTCTGCCTTTTATAATCTTCTTTAGAAGGTCTGTAGGGTGGCAATTGGCCATAACAATTCTTAATATTTACATCTGCCCCATAATAAACAAAAAGTTCTGCTATATTTTTCCTATCCTCTTTTCCTGCAGAATGGAGAGGAGTATTTCCGTCAAAATCCCTGGCATTAAGATCAAGTCCTTTTGAAATAAGTAATTCGGCAAGTTTAACATTTTTTATGACATGGAGGAGAGTCCTTTCGTACATATCCCTGGTATAAATATCCGCTCCTGCCTCTATAAGTATTTTGGCTATATCTCTATATCCGTTTTCTACTGTCAGAAATAAAGGAGTTTTCTTTTCTTTATCTTTAATATCGAGGGTTGCTCCTTTTTCTATTAGAAGTTTAGAACCATATTCAGACCTTGTCCGTACGGCGTAATGGAGGCATGCCTGACCTTTATTATTTACGGCATTCAGATCTGCTCCCCTGTAAGCTAAGAGTTCTACTATTTCCCAGTTTCGCTCATTTGCGGCATACATTAAAGGAGTTTTTCCGTCATTATCTTTAGCATTTAAATCTGCTCCACTGGAAATGAGCAGTTGGACTTCTTCTTCACAGTTATACTGTGCTGCATAATGTAAGAGGGTTCTATTCTGACTATCCTTCTTTTTAATAAAATCAGGATTTTTTGCAATTTCTTCCTTTATTTTTTCTTGAAAGTTACCCTCGAGTATATCCTCAAATGTAGATTCCGCTCTGAGATTAAATGAAATTGTAGAGAGAAAAGATATTAGTAGAAAAACTATTAATGTATTTTTAGTGAATTTCATAATTTTATCCCCTTTTTTTAGTATGTTTATTTTTGGATACTCTTCCGCTAGCAACCTGTGTGATTAACCCAATAAATATACTTTTTTTGTTATCTGCTAATTTTAAATCAGTAAAAGTTTAATATATACTCCTCTTTTACCAGCTTAAAATCAGTATAATACAAATTACTAAAGGAATTTCTTCCAGATACTACTATAATTTATTTAAACCATCAAACAGCAGGTTGTAACCTTCTTTTTGCTCTGAATATCTTAAGTAAATTAT
>JAKJGF010000386.1 GCA_022704525.1 Bacillota bacterium
ACCATATTTTAGTGCCGGAAAGAAGATACTGATTATGTTTTATCATGTAAAAGTCTGATTTTCATAATCCAAACCTGGTAAAATCTATATGTGGAATTTCGGAATAATTTTTTGAGAAACACTCTAACCACTAATTTTTATATCAACGTACTGGCGGAAGAGTATCGATTTACTTCAGCCCTTTCTATTTATCCTCTAATCAAAATAATAAAAGCTTAATGATATTAAGCTTTTATTTATGGAAAGATTTAAAATCTTTTAAAATTATTTACCAGACACCAAAATTAACACCATTTGTCTCTTCAGTAAGAGCACACTTATCTATCTTCCATGCTCTTCTGCATTTTTCATAGACTAAATATATTTGCCCCGAATGGTATCTTTTATTCAGCTTTCCACAGCAATCATAATCTTCTGTATATACTCTTACTTTCACAACAGCCTTACATTCACTACTCTTGTAAGTGAATCTGTCCACTAATTTAATAGCATTATTATTGTCCCAACAACGGGTAAAGTATTCCATATCATTCCATTTTCGCCAGCACTCACTCTTAAGGTAATAGGCAGTTTTAAAATCTTTGGCTGCTACTGCATTAAAGAAACCATCCACAACAGATATAACAGGATCACTGGTAATATACCTTTCTTTTTCAGCACAAAAGGCCATAGAAGATACTAAAATAAAAGCAACTAATACAAGGGAAAGGGTCACTATGGATCTTTTCATCTAAATATTCCTCCTTCTTAATTATAAAAATATATTTAAATATTCTTCAGTAAATAATATTTTTCCTTCTAAATTAAAAAAATAAACCGCCTTATCTTCCATACTCTATGCAAAATAAACCGGCCTTTTTATTGGAATATAAACGGGTTTTCCATATACAAGGGTAGATAATTTTATCCAGTAATCAAAACTATTTGCTCCATCTTTCTTTATACTTATTTTTGCCACTTTATCATCCAGAGCTAAATTACATTTCTTAAATCCCGGTAATCTATGTCTTTTAATAACCTTTTTTATTATCTTACAAGCTATTTTTATTATCTCTTCTTCTATTAATTCACCCTGCATTTTTACTTCTTTTCTGAACCATTTCTTATATTTATTTATGTAAAATAACTTTATCTTTAACTCTTCCGACAGATTAAAATGATATACTATACGGACAAATTCCTTCTGCCTGTTTGGCAGAAAGGAATTAAGCACTCCAGCAACTTATTTTTCTTCTTCCTTCAGGGTTTTTATTATCTTTTCTGTTTTTCTTTTACTTCTTCTTAAACCATATAATCTGGCTGTAAATTGTTATTATTGATACAAAATCCTGCATCAAATCTTCTTTATCACTTTCTACACTATTTATAATTTCTATCCTTCTTCCTGATTTCTAAAGCAGTTTCTCTATATAATTTATCCAGAACAACACAGTCTGTCTTTATATTCTATTACTATTCTGATTTATGCATAAAGGGACACCCCTAGAAGTGTCCCTTCCTTTTTTAATGTTATATATAATATGAGTTAATTACTTCCAACAATCAGGCCTGCAGGGCAGACTTTTCCTCGGCTTTTTTCTCCAGGGCTTTCTTCTTTTTAATTTCATCATAGAGGGTTTTTCCACCGAAAATCAGAGCACCTGCTCCGGCCCCCACTGCAACTCCAGCAGATCCGCCAAAAATACCTCCTAAAGGAGCCAGCATAATAACACCCATGCCTGCTCCTGCTGCTATTTTTACAGGGGAACTTACTGTACGATTTTCAAGCATTTTATCTACTTTCGTATCAGCCTTCTGTGCTACATCCATAGTTACATTTCTTATAGTACGTCTTATTACAGGTCCTATTACCGCCCCTGATGCTCCTGAAATTGCTCCTGCTCCTGCACTTATAGCCAATATAGGAAGAGCGGCAGTACCCCAGGTCATTAAAGCAGGTATGGTACTTACAGCTCCTGTAACAGCACCAGCTGCTCCACCCAGAATAACCTTCCCTGCTTTAGTAGGAGCTATACCACCTACTCCACCGCCTACTGCACCGGCAATAGTCATAGCACTATTTCCTGTTAAAGCCTGAGCTATAAGGCCTGTGGTAATTCCTCCCGATACACCGTCTGCCACAGAGGTAAATTTATTACCACTAAGAGCACCGCCTGAACCGGCAAGACCACCCAGTACAGCAACTCCCGTAAGAGTAATGGGATTGGGAATTGCACCTGCCAGAAGTGCTGCCAGAGCAACTGTAGTAGCCACACCTGTAACGGCACCAACAGCAGCACCTCCTGCAAGGGCACCCATTTCAG
>JAKJGF010000387.1 GCA_022704525.1 Bacillota bacterium
AGGGATAGTTTTTATTACGGCAGATCACGGAAATATAGAAGAAAAGATTACAGAAGATGGAGAACCGAGCACTTTTCATACTCGTGCAAAAGTCCCTTTTATAATACTCGGTGCAGGAGATATACCATTAAGAGAGGATGGAACACTCAGAGATGTTGCACCTACTTTATTATTTTTTGCTCTCGGCTATGAACATGAAAAGGTAAAGGAGGTTTTCCCGGGAAAAATTCTTCTGAAATAATGTTTACATCGACAGAACTCTTTATTTTTATGAAAAAAATATTTCTAACAGTGCTATTTTTATCGTTATGTTTTAATTATGCTATAGCTTCTATTGTCTGTAATAGATGTGGTTCAGTTATTACAGATACTTACTGGACTTTTAAGGGGAATATATACTGTAATAATTGTTATCCTCAGGTAGTTCCTAAATGTGATATATGTGGTCAGAGCTTATACGGCCAGTATCGAATAGTAAAAGATAAAAATTACTGTGAGAATTGTTATCAGGCAAGTGTTCCACGATGCAGATTATGTAATGAGATACTTGAAGGAGAATATCTTACAAGTCTTGATGGGAAAAGCGTATACTGTAAAAGATGTTATGAAATTTATCCTTCCTGCTGTAACTGTAGTGTTCCCATAGGCCTCACAGGTATGACACTTATTGATGGAAGACGTATATGTTCTGAGTGTTATTCTATAGCTATCTTTGAGCTTAAACCTCTTGAGGACATTTTAGAAGAAGTTAAGATAGAAACAAAAAAATTACTGGGTTCAGATGTAATGTTTCCTCTTCAGATAAAACTTATAGATAAAATGAAGTTAGATGAACTTAAGAAAAAGAAGAATATAGAATATGTGCCCCTTGATGGTGTTACGGCTCTGCATTATTATACAAAATTAAATAATACTATTACTGTTTCAGAGATATATATACTCTCGGGCCTTATACCAGTAAGAGCAATAGGAACTCTTGCTCATGAATATACCCATGCCTGGCAGGCAGAAAATTGTCCTGACAATCAAGATATATCTATTAGAGAGGGTTTTGCAGAGTGGATTTCATATAAAGTTCTGAAGGTAAAGGGTTATAATAGGATGGCAGAAAATATGCTTAAAACATCTGATCCTGTTTATGGAGAAGGTTTAAAGAAAATGCTTCAGATAGAAAAAGAAGAGGGCCTTAAAGGAGTATTAAAGTATGCCAGAAAGGAAAAATTTACTGTTGATAAATCTACTGTTTCGATAGTAGAAGCGACACCTTCACCTCAGAAGAATAAACACAATCATTCTAACCTGGCTGTCTCTAAAGTATTTATATTACTGGGTTTAGCAGGATTCTTGTTAGTTTTTATTTTGGTAATTTACAGGAGAAGTATTTAAAGGTCAAAGAATTGGTATGGAGAAACTATAAAAATCTACAAATAACACTTGAAATTCAGTTGATTATGTGATAAAATTATCTTATGATGTACTCGGTTGGAGAATTTGCAAAAAAGATAGGTAAAAGTGTTCAGACTTTAAGAGACTGGGAAAAAAAAGGTATATTAATCCCTGCTTATAAGACAAAAGGCCATCACAGAATGTACAGTGAAGACCAGCTAAATGAAATATTTCAACGACAAAAACCTTCAGAAAGAATAAATATAGGGTATGGGAGAGTATCGGCAAAACACCAGAAAGAGGATTTAGAAAGACAGATAGCCTTATTGGAATTATATCTTGCAAAACAAGGAAAGCCTTTTAAAATTATATCAGATACAGGAAGTGGAATAAACTATAATAAATCCGGTCTTAAAGAACTTATAAAACTGATAGGAACAAATCAGATTGAAACTATTTATATATTACATAAAGACAGACTGATAAGATTTGGCTATGAACTAATAGAAGAGTTTTGTAAAATACATAATACTAGACTTGAAATAATCAATAAAGATGAGGAACAAACTCAGGAAGAAGAACTTGTAGAAGATATACTGAATATAATCCGTGTATTTTCCTGTAAAATAAATGGCAGAAGAAGTCATATAAACAAAAAGATAATAGAGAAACTGAGTAAAAATGAGTGATAAGAGAACAAGGATAATAAAAATAAGAAATAAAGAAGATAAGGAAAAAATAAGAGATTACTTTTATAAATACAGACATTTTGAAAATATGCTCTTAATTCTGATAAAAAATAACTATAATCTCTCTAAAGAAGAAAAAGATAGAAATGATTTTAAATACCTTTCAGATTATTCAGTTATGAGAGCTGTACTGGGTTCAACAGAAGGAGGCAAACATAAGG
>JAKJGF010000005.1 GCA_022704525.1 Bacillota bacterium
GAAAAAAGACCGGAGGAGGTACAACAACTACAACTACTTATACCTATAAACAGGTCTGGTCCAGCTATATAATTAAATCAGATTCTTTTCATGAAAGTGGTCATAAAAATCCGGCCAGTATGCCTTACAAAAGTGAAAGTAAAAGTGCCCATAATGTTACCCTGGGAGCTTTTACTCTTTCCTCGTCTTTAATAGAAAGAATCAGTCAGTTTGAAGTATTTCCCCTTAATGATAGTACTATGGCAAAACTTCCTGTCAATCTTCAAAAACAGATTAAATTGAATGGCAATGAGTATTATATGGGTACCAATCCCTCAGACCCACAGATCGGAGATTTAAAGATACGGTTTAAAATTGTAAAACCCTGTGCAATCAGCATTATATCAAAACAGACAAATAATACTTTTACACCATATAAAACCAGAACAGGTGGACAAATTGAAGAAATCAGAATGGGCACCATGAGTGCAGAGGAAATGTTCCAGAAGGCTAAAGAAGAAAATACTATATTGACATGGATTATTCGTGTGATAGGATTTATTGCTATAATTATAGGGATCGGATTTATTCTCAAACCAATAGAAGTTCTGGCAGATGTTATTCCTTTTGTAGGAAATATAGTTGGAACTGGACTGGCCATAATAACCTTTCTGGTAGCTATACCAATCTGGACAATAACAGTAGCAGTAGCCTGGATATACTATCGTCCATTAATTGGTATACCACTTTTAGTAATAGCCTTAGGGGGCATTGTTGGTGTAATATATCTCGTTTTTATGAGAAAAAAAGCAAAGGATTAATAAAAAATAACCAGTGAAGAGCGAACAGAAAGATAATCACTCTTCACTGGTCGATAGTAATATTTCATTAACACTTTCAGAGGTTTTTTTCCTGTTACTCCAGGCCTCTCTATAATCAGATTATTCATAAACTCGAATCTCAAAAATAATCTCATTTTTTATAAGGCTTTCAAATATATGAGCAAAGATATTTAAATTTCCTGGAAATACACTGAACATTACACTGTTATTGATTCTCCTGCCTTCTGGGGTACCTTTTTTTCTTATTTTATCTTCGAAATCCTCATAACTCCTGAAAACACCATCCATCTTATTTATATCTTTCATAAGGGTCGGATAATTTAAAAGAATCCGTAAATTATCCTCAAAAACAATATCAACCCTGGTATATAGAGCGTGGTCAAATTTCTTTATAATGTATTCAATACACTCATTTAAATCATTTTTCGTAAAAAGTTCATACATAAAATTACCAGATTCATTTCAAATTTTATTTCAATATTATACATCTATTTATGTATCTTGAAAAGAAAATTCAGATTGCTTTTTTGAAATCAATATTTTATAATTGCAGGAGAAGGAAAAGATGAAAGGTGACACTTAAAGCATAAAACGTAAAGAGTGATATATGATAAATATTACTGTTCACCTATTACCCGATACCTGTCACGCATTACGCATTACGCATTACGCATCACGATTTTAAAGGAGGTCAAAGATATGGGTTATTTCTTTTATTTTTTTATACTATTCTCTTTTTTATTATTACACATAACAACTTCTCTGGCTGCCTGTATTGAATCTGCAGCAGGCATTGTATGCTCTGGTACAAGAGATGGAATTATGTATGCTCTGGATAAAAAAAGCGGTGCCGTCAAATGGACGTATAAAACAGATGGTTCACTGGAATACTGTGAACCTGTAGCTGTTAACGGTGTTATCTGCTTTGGTTCTGAAGACAGTTATATATATGGAATAGAAGCCCTTACAGGTAGAGAGGTCTGGAGAGTTAAAACAGATAAAAAAGTAAGCTCCGGAGCTGCCACATCCAATGGCCTGGTTTATATAGGTTCAAGAGACAGTAATATCTATGCTATAGAAGCACGAACAGGAGCAACAAAATGGGTTTATCGTACAGATGGATCCATAGAAGATTTTACACCTCTTATTGCAGATAATGGAAATATAGTTCTCATAGGTTCAAAAGATCAATATTTCTATGCTATTAATACTGCAGGAGGACAGGAATTATGGCGTTATAAGGCAGATGATCCTGTATTTCAAACCAGAGCTGACCTGGGGCAGGGTATGGTTTTCTTTTGCTGTAAAAATGGTTATGTCTATGGACTGGATGTAAAGACAGGACGAGAATACTGGAGATACAGAACAGAAAGAGGAATAGACAGATCCAATCCCTGTTATGGCAATGGTTTTGTTTATATAGCATCAGTTGATGACAGACTTTATGCCATAAATGCACAGACAGGAACGGAAGCGTGGAGTTTTCGGGAAGATAATGCCATAACATCTTCACCTTCTTTTTATAGAGATAAAGTTTACTGTGCAAGCCGTAATGGAAATTTTTATGCTTTTAACTGCTCTACAGGGGCTATACTCTGGAGACAGAGATTGGACGGGGATGTAGTTGATACGGCACCAGTCTTTTATGAAAACAGAACTCTCTATGAAACCTATGTTTATATTGGAACAACAGATGGCGGTCTTTATGCCTTTAATACAAAGACCGGAGGCCAGGTATGGAGATATCGTACCGATTCATCAGTAGAAAAAACTCTACCTATTTTTTATGAAGGTACTCTTTATTTAGGATTTCTGAAGAATTACTTCTATGCTCTGGATGCTATAAGAGGAAACCAGATATGGAGATTTAGAAGTTTTGAAAACTGATATAAAGGGGTGAACAGGAGGTTCGCCCCTGCGGAATAAAATCCTTTACAGGGGTGAACCTCGTGTTCGCTCTGATTTAAGAATAATCTCTGTTATTCCTTTTCCCTTTCAGTAGTTCTATCTTTTTCACCCAGTTCTATTAAAACTGCTCCACAGGCATCACATTTTACTTCAAAGGGAGGATTAGGTAAAAGGAAATCCTCTCCAAAATGTATAATTGCCCCGCATTTACATTCATAGTCTCCGGAGATATGAAAGCTTCCTCCCCTCTCTTTCCTCAGTTCTTCCATCTCCTGTAATAATTTTATTTCTCCTTCACGAAGAACATTTTTTTCTTCTTCTGCCACAAAATCACCACCTTAAAAATATTTACGTATATATTATAACATTCAAGTCAAGGAAGAAATATACTGGTGACTTATATGATTTTATGTTATAATTTTAAATTGTGAGAGGTGAAAAGTGAGAAGTAAAATCTTTATTTAAAACAAAATACTTTTTACAATATAAATTATGAATATTACAAGGCGAAATTTTTTAAAGAACTCTTTTATTTCACTTATTATGTGGAATTTATTCTATAATAGTTCCTCAGAATTATATTCTACAGAGATAACTGAAGATGAAGAAATTTTTCTAAAAAAAATAAAACTTGCTGAAAAACTGTCCGAAGAAAAAATAAATGATCTACTAATAGAAATAGGTAAATCCTTTATTAAAACCCCTTATGTTCCGGATACTCTTGATTCGTCCGGACAGGAGGCCTTAATAACCAATCTTCATGGGCTGGACTGCTGGACCTTTTTCGAAAATACCCTGGTTATAGCAAGAGTTATTAAAAAAGGTAAGAAAACTTTTCAGGATTACAGAAAAGAACTGGAATTTATTAGATATAGAGGGGGAAAAAGGGAAAATTATACCAGCAGACTTCATTATTTTGTTGACTGGATCTTTGATAATGCAAAAAAAGGGGTAGTAAAAGACATAAACAAAGAACTGGGAGGAAGTAAATTAAAGAAAAAAATAAACTTCATGACCTCCCACAGAGATAGTTACCCTGCCCTGAAATCTGATAAATATTTCTCTATAATAAAAGAAACGGAAGAAAAGATAAATTCCAGAGAACAATATTACATTCCTGCAGCCCTCTTACCTGAAGTGAAAGATAAATTACAGAGTGGTGATATAATTGGCTTTGGTACGACTATTGAAGGACTGGATGTAACTCATACCGGTTTCATATATAAAGAAAAAGGAATATCTTATATACTGGATGCTTCTTCTTGTACGGGTTATGTAGATATATCAGATAACACACTCTATGATTATCTCATATATGCTGAAAAACCCGGGATAATAGTAGCAAGAGCTCTTGAGTTTAAAATCTAATAGGAAAGGCATAATACAGGTGCCAATAGAATATGGGAAAGGGGAAACTTTTTTAAGCAATTATTGATGAGCCCTTTACAATAATGGTAAAATAAAGAAGTGAAAAGTGAAAAGAAGTGAAAAGTGACGTATAATATGTAATGATATTTATACATCTCACCTCTCACCTCTACAAAGGGGGAACTTATGAAGAAATTTACACTTACTATAATTCTTTTTCTTATCTGTTTTTATTTGGCAGGATGTACAGGTAAAAAAATAACACCAACACCAGCCCCTTTCCCCACTCTGGCCCCAATACCTTCAGGAACAGACCCATCTGTCGACAGGGTAATCCTGTCAAGAGATAAGGATGGAAAGACAAATACTTCAACCTTTAAAGCTGAAGACGAAGAAATATATCTTTTATTCGAAGCATCCAATCTTCCTGAGAACACACAGGTAAGGAGTGTCTGGTACATTCAGGAAGGAGAGGATAGAGAAAATAAAATATCAGAATTTACTATGAAAGCAGGAGAAAATATAAATTCCGGTTGTTTTAATCTCTCAAGACCATCTGATGGTTGGCAGGGTGATAATTATAAGGTAAAACTTTATTTTAATGATAAAATGATGAAAAATATACCTTTTACCATAGAACTCAACTTAAATACACCTGAAGTTGTTTCAAATGAAACCCCTAAGGTTCCGCATGGGACAACATCCTTTATTGAAGGTATGTATGAATTTTATCTTAAAACCGATATGACCTATGGAAATAAAAACTCAAAATTTACTGTCTGGATAAATGATGAATATGTGGGCTTTCTGGATACTGATACAGTAGTGAATATAAGCTCAAAGATCAGACAGGGAGAAAATACTGTAGCTATTAATACATCTATTTCTGAAGAACTTCTCTCTCCTATTAATTTAACCATAGGAACTAGCTGGAGAGGTAAGGAAATGCCCCTTTTAATTCATCGCAGTCAGGAAAAAGGCGAAGAAACAGTAAAGTACAAACTGAACATTCCTGATACCTCTAAAATAAATCATCCCTCTGTAAAAGAAGATTATAATTTAAAGCTCGATATGACTTATGGAACACCCAAAACCAGCTTTAATGTTTTTATAAATGGCTACCAGATAGGTATTTACAGCAAAGATGTAACAGTGGATATTACACCTTTTATAAAAACAGGTCAGAATGAAGTAAAAATAATAAGTATAGTAGACAGTGAACTTATTAAACCTGTTTCCCTGATAATTGGTTCTTTCAGATGGAAAAGGTGGGCAACAGTAATGAGCCATTCCAGAAAAAAAACAGGTACAGACACTGCTGTATATAAACTGACTATACCTGACTTATCCAGGGTTAAGAAATCTGTAACTGATAGTACCTATACACTCAGAACAGATATGACTTTCGGAAGTGACAGGACACAATTCGATGTATCTATAAATAATATGCAGATAGGAATTTTCAATCAGAGCACATCTGTAGATGTCTCTCACTATTTGAAGACAGGTAGAAACCTGATAGATATAACAAGCGATATAGAAGAGGATCTCCCAAAGGATGTAATACTCACCATTGGAATAGAAAAACATGGAGGATGGAGCACTCTCATGAACTATGCCCGGAGGTTAAAGGGTAAAGATAAGGCAAGTTACGAAATAGTTGTTCAGGGAGAGAGTCTGGCTATGATGCCAACCGATCAATGTACAATGAAGGTAGATATGACCTTTCATAAAGAAGGAACGGCTTTTACTATTTACATAAACGGAATTCTGGCCGGAACCTTTGAAACAGATACATCCATAGATGTAACAGGGTTTTTCAATAAAGGAGCAAATGAAATTAAGATTGTCAGTCAAATCCCTTCGGATCTGGTTTCTGATGTCAAGGTCAGTATAGGGGCATACAGAAACGGTAAATGGGCGACACTTTTAAGCCATGGAAAGTCCAGAAAAGGAAATTACACTGATGTATATAATGTGATGGTGAAGTGAAGATTTTATATTTTGTTAACAAAAAAACACCCTTCTATTATTGCTTTATGTCTATACTTTTGCATTTTTCAGGAAATAACTATAGTTACTCAATAATCGATTTTACCCAGCTATTATATTCTCCGACCCTTTCCCTTTATAATTTGTTTCATATAAATCTTCTTCCACTTCTCTATACAGTTTTGTTAACTCTTTGCAACACTCTTTTTTCACTTCTCTTAAGAGTTTTTCTGGTAAACTATTGTAAAATAAGGTAACATCTGCCAAAAAAGCCTTTTCCTGCTAAAATCGGTCCAGACTTCTGGACACAGGCGTCAAAACATGCTATGTTAACGGACAGGATAAAAAATATTCATAAGCCTTCAGGAGTCAGCCATCAGTTAAAGCTTACGAAGCCTGATTATGTAAATTGGTCTGGAAAATAGAATTTAACGAGATTCGTTATGTAATTACCATAGAAACTGACTGCTGATAGCTGAACACTTACAAATATTATGGAAGATAGTTAATTATGAAAGGTATGAAGTTATGAACTTTTTGAAAGACAAAAAAACTATTATAGGCATGATCCATGTTGACCCTCTCCCTGGTACCCCGAAATACACCCCGCCTTTTTCTTCTATTGTTGTAAAAGCAATAAGAGAGGCCCTTCTTTATAAAAAAGCAGGTATTGATGTGATTGGTCTTGAGAATATGCATGATGTGCCATATCTAAAACAACAGGCAGGGCCTGAAATTGTGGCAGCTATGGCAGTAGTGGCCTATGAAGTAAAAAATACTACAGGTCTGCCCTGCGGTATACAGATACTGGCAGGAGCCAATAGAGAAGCCCTCTCTGTGGCACTTGCAGCAGGTCTTGATTTCATAAGAGCAGAAGGGTTTATTTTTGCCCACATAGCAGATGAAGGTATTATGGATGGTTGTGCAGGGGAGTTACTCCGTTATCGCCGGCAGATAGGTGCTGATAAAATATCCATATTTACCGATATCAAAAAGAAACACTCTTCCCATTCCATTACAGAAGATATAGATATAGCAGAAACTGCTTATACTGCAGCGTTTTTTTTAAGTGATGGTGTGATTGTAACAGGTGGCAAAACAGGAGATTCTGCCGATCTTGAAGAAGTAAAAAAGGTAAAAAAAGCTGTTAATATTCCTGTTCTTGTAGGTTCAGGAGTAACTTTAGAAAATGTAGATTCCTATCTTGAGATTGCAGATGCCCTCATTGTAGGTTCTTATTTTAAACAGGGAGGCTACTGGTCTTATGGTGTGGATTTTGAAAGAGTAAAAATTTTTATGGATAAAGTCAATGAAATACGTAATCATCTAACCCACAAATAATCCTTTTATCTCATCAATATAAGGTATTCCCTGCTGGCCTCCGATGGCCCTGCATTTAAGGCCTGCCACTAAAGAGGCAAATTTAAGATTTGTCTCCAGAGAATACCCCAGAGTAAGGCCATAAGCAAAGGTGCCGTGGAATACGTCCCCCGCTCCTGTCGTATCAACTACAGATTCTACCCTGTAAGCAGTTTCAGTAATAAAATCCTTACCTGTAAAGGCCATAGAACCTTTTTCACCGAGAGTTGCTATTACCACCTCTGAATTGTAAGTTTTCTGAAGGGTTATGAGAGCTTTTTTAAGACTTTTTTCTCCTGTATATTTTATAAGATAATCTTTCGGGAGAATATGGTGTGTTCCGTAGCGGAAGAGTTCATCATTATAAGGATTATCTCTTTCAATATCGGTAACCACAAAAATTCCTGTCTCTCTGGAGTGAGCAGATGCAACAACAGAAGCCTTACCGTGATGATTATCTACCAGAAGGCAGGAAGAATTATTTATTAAATCAAAGGGAATATCCTCAAGTTCAAGGTAACGCTTCGTACCGGTAGTAAAAAATATAGCTCTCTCTCCTGTTTCTTCAAGGATGGCACAGAAAGAAACAAGAGATGTTTTCCCGGGGTCTTTAAGGAGATATGTCACATCAAGGCCTTCATGGATAAGAGACTCTCTTATCTTTTCTCCGTAAAGATCATCACCTGTAGTTTCAATAATTGCAGTCCTTCCACCGAGGCGACTCACTGCTACCAGTGCTGTCCCTACCTGTCCTCCACACTGTTCTTCAAAGAGTTTTAATTTTGATTTCTCTCCGGGGAGAGGATAATTTCCCAATACAGCCAGAAGATCCCATGCAGCACATCCAATACCTGTAACATTAATTTTTTTTTGTAACATCTTCTTTAAATTATTATTAGCTATCAGCAATCAGCTTTTTCTAAGTACCGTAACAGGCAAGTTAGTATCCATCTTACAAGTCTGTCCCTGTCCGGGCTCTTACGCAAAATCTATGATCCTGTTGCAATGAAATCTGTTATTACAGAATATACAGTTTTGTATTTATTTAAGTTATAACTTTCTCCTTTGACGGCATATCTTTTGCTCCAGAGCCCGGACAGAGACAGGTGTATATGTTTTTGGATACTTTTTCACCTGTTGCGCTACCAAGCTGATTGCTGATAGCTTTAAAAATGAAAATTCCTATATAGTTAAATCCATTTTTGATATTGTATTTTAGCTATTATATCATATAATATTATAAGTTCAAAAATTAAAAAATTAAGGAGTTTTAAATTATGGAAAAACTTAAACAATCCGGAATCATAATTCTTCTTCTCATTATTTTCACTGCTATTCCTTCTATGGCTTCAGAAAGGGATAATAAAATAGACTGGGATGGAGTATTTTCAGATCAGACATCACTCTTTATGAATCCTTCCGAACCTGATATAACACAGGAAATAACCCTTACTCTCAGGACATATAAAAATGATCTCACTGCCTGCCGTATAAGGTACTGTGATATAAAAGAACATTTTGTAGATATGACTTTAAAAGAAGAAGGCTCAGAAATATACGACTACTGGACAGGCAAAATACCTTCAGGACCTGAAAGAAAAAACTATAGATTTGAACTTATAGATGGGTCAGAACATGGGTGGTACACATCAATAGGAAGAATGAAAGAACCTGTCTATGACAGAGATTTTATAATAATACCAGGCTTTAAAACTCCTGACTGGATGAAAAATGCTGTCGTATATCAGATATTTCCCGACCGTTTTTTTGATGGTGACCCGAATAATAATGTAAAAGAAGGAGAATATAAGTATCTCGGAGTTTCTGCCTATACACATGCAAACTGGTCAGATCTTCCCGATAATCCTACAAAGTGTGCTGATTTCTTCGGGGGCGACCTTCAGGGTATAAGAAAAAAACTGCCCTATTTAAAAGATCTTGGTATAACGGTAATATACCTGAACCCCATATTTCTCTCTCCGAGTAATCATAAATATGACACTCAGGATTACAGACAGGTAGATCCTCATTTTGGAGGTAATGAAGCTCTGAAAGAGCTTGTAAAAGAAGCTCATAATAATGGCATAAGAATAATACTGGACGGAGTCTTTAACCACACAGGCTCAAAACATATATGGTTTGATAGAAACCATATTTATGATACAGAAGGTGCTTATGAAAGTAAACATAGTCCCTGGTATGATTTTTACACTTTCAGAGAATGGCCTGATGACTATATCTGCTGGTGGGGATTCAATACATTGCCAAAATTAAATTACGGAAGTCCCAAACTAAGAGAGGAAATATATGCTGGTGAAAATTCGATAGGCCGAATGTGGATAAAAGACTATGGAATAGACGGATGGAGACTAGATGTTCCCAATGAAGCAGGTGTGGGAGGAAGAACAGATGAACACGGCATATGGAAGGGTTTCCGCAGGGCAGTAAAAGATGCAAACCCGGAGGCCTATATTACAGGTGAAATATGGGGTAATGCATCAACATGGCTTAAAGGTGAAGAATTTGACTCTGTAATGAATTATAATGGTCATATGGAACCTCTCTGGATATGGCTCGGTGGAATAGATCACAATGGATATCCTTCAAAAATGAATGTAACTCAGTTTGATGAATACCTTACCTATACAAGGGCAGATTATTACCTTCCCTGTGTTCAGGCCGGACTGAACCTTGTAGATAGCCATGATACTCGAAGATTCATAAATGTTCTGGGAGGAAATATAGAGAAATTAAAGCTCGCCATAATCTTTCAGATGACCTATGTAGGTGCCCCTATGATTTATTACGGTGATGAAATAGGTACAGAAGGAGATAAAGATCCTGACTGCAGAAGGACTTTTAACTGGGATGAGACATGCTGGAATAAAGACTTAAGAGACCTTTATAAAAAGCTGATCTCCATAAGAAATAATTATAGAGCACTGAGAACAGGTTCATATGAGACTCTTTATATAAATGACGAAAAAAATCTTTATGCCTTCACCAGATTTGATGAGAAAAATAAATTAATTATAGTATTAAACGGCAGTGATACAGAACAATTAATTGAATTACCCCTCTGGAAGCTGGATAGTAATAATAACCAGGTAAAAGAATTAATATATGAAAAGCAATATAATATTATTAAAGGAAAATTAGAGATAGAAATTAAATCTAAAGAAGGGTTGCTATTTTTAATTTAAGAACCATTAGCTACGAGCATTCAATCAAAAAAAGCTGATAACTAAAAATAAAATTCATCTCCACCTGTGGTGGAGATGAATAAATAAGTTTTCTTTAAACAATTTAACTTCTTAAGGCGAGTTCTATTAAAGAGAGGTTTTTCTTTGATTCTTCCTCTTCATCCTCCGGGTAATAATCTTCTCCACAAAACCAACAGCAATATACGGGTATATTATACTCTATTACCTGCCTTTGCATTTTGTGGGAACATCTTGGACATTTCATATAATCACCTGCTGTAAATAATTTATTCTCACTAAAATATATTATAAATACGGTACAGTTTAAATACTGTACTCTATCTGACAAAAATTGCAAAACTGATGTAAGGACGTCATTTAAATATTTTTACCTTGAATTTTGTTTAAAGATTTTCTCAAAAAGATTTTTATTTCGACATCAAAAACTCATTTTTATTTAAATTCTACAGAGCAATGTCAATATCCTTTTTTCAGAATAATGATATTTTCTAATTCTCAGAAACATAAGGACAATTTTAGATAGGAAAATGTCTGATATTATAGAATAATCTCAAATATTATGAAAATATCTTATGAAAGAGGAACAATTATTCTGGATAAAGTTACAGATTATACCATTGTACCTGACTGTTTTATATGGGATAGCCGTGTAGATAAACATAGAACACTTGCATATAACTACCGGAAAGTAGTGGAATTTTTTTTTCGAAAAAAAATCCCTTACACAGATAAAGTAAAATCCTACAGGGAATTAAATTTAAAAAGTTATATAAATCTTGAACCCCATACTCATCAAAAAGAATCGGTACATACCTGGTTAAAAACAAAAAGAGGTTCTGTCATACTCCCTACAGGATCAGGTAAAACCTATGTGGCAAAACTTATTATCCATAAAATTCAACGGAGTACTCTCATAGTAGTTCCCACGATAGATCTCATGAATCAGTGGTACGATTTCCTTTCTCTTGCCTTTAAAGAAGAGGTGGGACTCATAGGAGGAGGTTATTATGAGATAAAAGACCTTACTGTTACTACTTACGACTCTGCCTATATAAAAATGGACAGTATGGGTAACCGTTTTGGCCTTATCATCTTTGATGAAGTACATCATCTTCCGGGGGAAACATTTATTCAGAGTGCTGAAATGTGTATAGCCCCTTACAGACTCGGCCTTACTGCTACATATGACAGGCAGGATAACCGACATCTTCTCCTTGAAGAAGTAATTGGACCTGTTGTTTATGAGAAAAAAATCACAGAACTTGTTCAGGAAGATCTTCTGGCAGAATATGAAACAAAAAGGATTATAGTGGGACTCTGTGAAACGGAACAGCTTGAATACAGAGAAGCAAGAAAAGTGGTTCAGGAATTTCGGGAAGAAAAGGGTCTTTATATTACCTCTCCGAAAGACTGGCAGAAATTTATCCTTATTTCTTCCCGTTCGGCAAAAGGCCGGGAGGCTATGTTTGCCCATCAGAAAGCAAGAAAGATTGCTCTGGGAACAGAAAGTAAAATCTCTGTTCTGGACAGTCTCTTAAGAAAACATTCTAAAGACAGAATCCTCATATTTACCCATGACAATGAAATGGTTTATATCATATCCAAAAGATGTCTCATACCCAGTATTACCCACCAGACTGACTCAAAGGAAAGAAAAGAAATCCTTGAGAAATTCAATGAAGGTACCTATAAAGCACTGGTAACATCAAAAGTTTTAAATGAAGGTGTAAATGTACCGAAATGCAATGTGGGAATAGTTTTTTCAGGTTCTTCCACTGTAAGGGAACATGTTCAGAGACTGGGAAGAATTCTTCGAAAAGTAGAAGGGAAAAAAGCAATTCTTTATGAACTTGTTTCAAGGGGAACAGTAGAGGAACATTCTAGTAGAAGGAGAAGAGAACACAGTGCTTACAAGCGATCTGGTTAGATTTCATTACAGAGGACATGAGGTATACCCCTCTTATATAAAAATGGGAGAAAAATATCTTAGCATAGCACAGGAACTGATAGATACATATAATAAATTTACCGGCAAAACCAGAGGAGAACTGGATGAAGAAATTAAAAATTATATTGGCTATGGAACTGACTATAAAATAAAAAGAGGTCTTGCAAGAATTCTTCAGACAGAATGCAGTGAATTTAATATAACCTCAAAAATTCTTCCTTCCGAAATCAGAAGACGCCTATTTCATATGGCTTCAGACAATTTTCCCATAACAGAGAGACCTGACAGGATTCATCCTGTAACAAGAAGGGATATTATAAACCAGGTAGCTTCTGAAATGGGTGTCACTCCTATAGAAATAGAAGAGGGACTTTATGCTGATCTTATGGAGAATCATATCCTCTCCACCTTTCAGGAACCGGAAAGTTCCTGGTTAATAAATAGATATAATCTGGCCCTTGCCCAGGGAATTCTTTATTATTCTATGGAAATGAAAATTATTGCTTACAGAAACCTCCCTGTAAGGTACAAACAGATTTTTAAATTTATAAAATTCTACCGGTTAATTCATCAGGTAAAAGGTGACCTCGAAAGTGGTTATGAAATATTACTGGATGGCCCTGTGAGTATGTTCAAACAATCCAGAAAATATGGAATACAGATGGCTTCTTTCCTTCCTGCTCTCCTGTTGTGCACCAGATGGAAGATGGATGCAGAAATCCGCTGTGAAGACGGAAAAAATAGAACTTTTCCCCTTAAGGATACCTGTGATCTTATTTCACACTATACAGACAGTAAAGAATATGATTCACTTTTAGAAGAAAAATTTGCCGAAAGATTTAATAAATTAGATTCTCCCTGGGTGCTGGAAAGAGAAACAGAAATTGTTAATTTGAAAGACACTGTTTTTATACCGGATTTTACTTTTCATCATAAAAGAGATGAAAGAGTGGCATATCTGGAAATAATCGGTTTCTGGCGTCCTGATTATCTGAGAAGGAAATTTAAAAAACTGGAAAAGGCAAGTATCAATACTATTATAGCCATATCGGAAGATTTAAATGTCTCTGAGGAGAAGGTGAAAAATTTCCCGGGTACATATTTCTTCTTTAAGTCTGCTATTAATCCTGGAATAGTTTTGGAAATACTGGAGAAAATAGCAAGACCTCTGGAGATAAGTTAGTGGAAAGTGAAAAGAAGTGAGCAGTAAACCGACTGCGTACATTAATGTCTCACGTCTCACATCTCACCCTATTCCCCGGCCATCTCCTGTATCTGACGCATAAGAATCTCTAAAATCTTTTCTGCCTGAGATTTGGCATTATCTCTTTTATATGCATTATCACTGGCATCTCTCTGATATCTTGTTACTACAGCTTTATCAACACGACTTCTCTGTTTGGCATCTGCCGTTGCCTGAGCTGTCTGGGATCTGATATGATATTTCTGGGCTTCCCGCAAAAGAATTTCTGCTTCACCTAACATCTTTCGATGCTTATCTGTTAATATATCTTCCTGTTTCAGGGATTTAATATCCTGTAATAAATCATTAATTATCTGTCCCGGATTAACTTCACCGGCTTTCATAAAAAAATACTCCTATCTTTTAGATTTTCTAAAATTATACATTGAAAAATTCTTTTCGTCTACAGTCTATCTTACAAAAGTTCTTTCTGTAAATAATTCTGTAAAGATTAACTTGATACGACAACAGACAAGTTGGTATCCATCTCAAAAGCCTGTCCATGTCCGGGCTCTTACGCAAAATCTATGATCCTGTTACAATCAAATCTGTTATTACAGAATATACGGTTTTGTATTTATTTAAGTTATGACTTTCTCCTTTGACGGCATATCTTTTGCTCCAGAACCCGGACATGGACAGGTGTACACGCATTACCCTTTAGAATCCTATTTTTCAGCTTTTATCACAGAAAAATTTACAGGTGGCAAAAGTTTGTTGAAATTATCATAGAATTTGATATAATTGAATAGAATATTCTTTTACACTTAAAACATGAAACACATATTATAGAAAGGTTGTCACTATGTCAGAACAAATAAGTATAACTCTCATACCGGAAAATGAAATTTTTAGTTTTCCTAAAGGTATAACTCTTGAAGAACTTAAAGAAAAAGTAATAACTTCTCCTTCCTATATTATTACGGGAGCTCTTGTAAACAATGAGATAAAAGATCTCGTTTATAAATTAAATGAAGACTCTACAGTGCAATTCCTTGATTTATCACACTCTGAAGGTCTGAGAATCTATGTAAACAGTCTATCTTTTCTTCTTCTAATATCTTCAAGAAGGGTTTTCCCCGGAGAACCTCTACATATTCTCCATTCTCTGGATAGAGGACTTTTCTGCGTATTAAAAAATATGTATCCCATAAAGAAACAGAAACTTATGGAACTCGAAGAATCTATGAAAGAAATAGTGGAAGATGATCTTAATTTTAAAGGAAAAATAATAGATGTAGAGGATGCCACCAAATTATTTAAAAACCAGGGGTCCTATGACAAAGTCAAACTGCTGGAATATTATCAGCATAAAAAAGTTCCTGTTTATAGATGTGATGGAATAAGTAATACTTTTTACGGCCCTCTGGTGCCCTCTACAGGCTATCTGCGTCAATTTGAGCTTACCTATTATCCACCGGGTTTCATACTCCGTTTCCCTGACATATTCAGTCCTGATAAGTTACCTGAACATACTAATCAGAGAAAACTGGCAAGAATATTTTATGAATATCAGAAATGGGTAAGCCTTCTCGGTGTAGATACACTTTCTGCTCTTAATAATTTCATTCGCCGTGGAGAAATAGATGAGATCATAAGGATATCAGAAGCACTTCAGGAGAAAAAAATCGCAAAAATGGCCGATATGATAACCCAGTATAAGGATCAATTAAAGATTATACTTATTGCAGGTCCTTCGGCATCAGGTAAAACCACTTTTGCCAAAAGACTTGCCACACAACTTCGTGTAAATGGCTTAAAACCCATACCTATCTCTGTGGATGATTATTTTATAGATGTAGAAGATATACCTTTTGATGAAACTGGCGAACGCAATTTTGAAACCATAGAAGTAGTGGATTTAGAACTCTTAAATGATCATCTCATAAGCCTTTTATACGGTGAGGAAATTGAACTTCCCTCCTTTGATTTTGCATCGGGAAAAAGAACAAAGAGCGGCAGAAAAATTAAAATTTCTGATGAACATCTGCTTATAATGGAAGGCATTCACTGTTTAAATGATAGACTCACAGAAGCAGTTCCTCAGAGCAATAAATATAAAATCTATGTCTCTGCTCTGTGTCAGCTTAATTTAGATGATCATAACAGGGTCTCTCCTACAGATACAAGAAAACTCAGAAGGATTGTCAGGGATCATCATTTTCGTGGAAGAGCTCCTCAGGGAACTCTTAAGATGTGGAGAATGGTTCGAAAGGGAGAAGAAAAATATATATATCCATTCCAGGAAGAAGCAGATATTATGTTTAATACTGCTCTCGTATATGAATTATCAGTCCTTAAGGTCTATGCAGAACCAATACTTGCAACCATTACAAAAGAAGATCTCTATTATACAGAAAGTCAGAGATTGCTGAAATTCCTTGATCTATTTCTTCCTGTAAAAGCAGATGAAGTACCACCTAATTCTATATTGAGGGAATTTATAGGATGAAAATTTTTGTAAAAAGTTAACAATTTTTTAACAAATTTTCTCATCTCAAATATGTTTTTTATGCTATTATAGGATTGTTGGAAATTGTAGATTTAACTTTAAGTTTTAAGTTTTTTAATAAAGGAGATGGTTTGAATTATGATAATTAATCATAATCAACAGGTTCAGCCAGGAAAAATTGATAAGACAAAGAGAACAAAAGAAAGAGATCCACTGGAACAGAAAGATACTGTACAACTCGGTGGAGGCCCAGAAACAGAAACTCCTCTTACAGAAATATTCTTAAAACATCAGAAGGAATTAAGAAAGACAGAAGGAGGAAAACTCGTAGAAGGCAAAAAGACAAAACTCTATGCAGACACTTATGGCCAGATAAAAAACCTGGCTCTTCAGATAAGCAGTTATGCAGGTGGAGCAATACGCAGGGATATGCTTGAAAGCTATGGTATTCTCTTTACAAAGATGGAACCTGATACAAAGTTTACAATAGTAGTAGAGAGTCCGAGAGATAAAACTGATGTCCAGGGTATAATGAAAAAGGTTAATATGGTAAATCCTGAAAGGGTTACATTTGTAGAACCAAAGGGTAAACATCTTACTATATGGGCAAGAGATCAAATGCTGGCCGGTTACTTCCCTGATGAACCTGAAAAACATTTACTTATAGGCCAGAGTATGCTCCATGACTGGCACGGTGATGATGAGCAAGTGCCTCCTATGATTGCCCAGCAGGTTCCCAATACAGTCTTTGATCCTGAAAGAAGGATAAGAACAGACGGAGGAGATGGAGTAACCAATACAAAAGAAGAATTCAGAGGAGCTTTCTCCTATGTGGCAACAGCAGAAAAGCTCAAACAGATGGGCAGAGCATCTCATGATTTAAGAGCTGATGTTATAAAATACTTTGAAAAAACTACAGGGAAAGAGATAGTAGAAAATAGTGAACTTCCTTTCAAGACAGTGCCGAAAGACGTTCCTCCTGGATACAATATAAGGAGTTCTGAAGTGGTACAGAATCCGAATTATAAGTCTGTAGAGACAAAGGCAAATGAAATGTCGGAAGATCAGATGTGGCTAAATGCAGCAAAAACACTCTTTGAAGAAGAATTTGGTAAACCTGTAACCATTCTGGGACTTGATGATCCATCCACAAAAGAGATAGAAGGCCCTGCATCAGATCATATGGATATGGCTCTTACACCTATTGATGATGAAACATTTCTACTGGGTGATCCGGAACTTGCCAAAAGTCTTCTTAAATCTATGACTCCTGCGGAAAAGAAACAGGCCAATGAGCGTTTCACTGAAATCAAAAAGGCATCCCTGGAAGAAGATATAAGATTACTTACAGAAAAAGGTTCTGAGAAGATATCGGAAGATAAGAAACAACTTCTCCTTGCTATTCTAAAACAGGAGATGAATATACCTGTAGATATAGACAAAATGTTCCAGGAAAGCAAAGTTCAGGGAGATAAACCCTATAATTTTACAAACTACAAAAATGTTCTTGAAGGAAAGGGTTATAAAGTTGACAGGGTTCCTCACCTTGAACCGGGTTACGGCATGCCTTATCTGACAAAGAATAACTCTGTATCAGAGCGTTTTACAAGAGAAGATGGAACAGAGGTTAGAAGGGTATTTCTCCCATTCTATGGCGTACCTAAAATAGATGATTATGCAAAAGATGTATGGCAGAAACATGGTTTTGAAGTAATTGATATGCCTCTTGCCAATGTAGCTACCAGATGGGGTGCTTTAAGATGTATATCCCAGTGGCTTGAAAGAAGTCCTCAGGGTTAAGTAATTATCAAGAAAGAACCGGGTTTGAAGTGTCAGACCCGGTTCTTATTTTTTCAGGTTGCAGGGGCGTGCCTCGCCCTGCCAGGGATATCGACTTAAATGGAATTATATTTTCTACATGACCATAACATAGAAGCAGCAGAAACCTATGTCTGTCCAATCTATAAGTGGATAGGACAGCAAAAAATAATAAGAAACTCCAGGGGAATGGATATAATAAATTACCCCGGAGGTATAGGATTCTGTGTTGAACATTATTCTTATCATAAAAAATTAATAGTAATCCTGAATATAGATAGAGAAGATGGTTCTACCGAGCATTATATTGCTGATGCCCACTATATAGAACATCTCTATGAAAATTATGAAAAATGGCAGACCGATAAACTGCCACTTTATCCTTATGATAGTCCCTATGGAAAAGTTACTGGTATAAGTTTTTCCTTTATAATCCATAAAGACATGAGAGAACTTCCATCCATATATGTATATAAATATGCCTCTCTGGAAGATTTTCATAGAGGCCATATAAATATAGATGATTTTAGAGATCCTGCTTTTATAAAATATAATCACTTTAATACTTCTCACCCTTATGCTGAAACAGTTCAACTGGCTTTAAAAGAGATAAATACTTCCCGGGAAAAACTTCCTATAAAACCGTTTTTTACCAGGGGTAATCCAGATGAACCAGCTCATCCGGTACATGAAATTCACAGGCTTATTGATTTTGTTATAGAAAGAAAAAGACATGATCCCTATGGAAGACATTATATACATATGGCTGTGTTTAATTTTGACAATAAGAATATAATTAATCACCTCTTATATGCTTATCATGAAGGGGTTGAAATCGAATGTATCGGAGGATGGGAACAGGTAAGTTCTATGGATTGGATTGAAAGTATTGCCCTTTTAAGACAGGAAGGGATACAGGTTTATGGTGTAGTCAGAAATACCCCTCATAAAGAATCCGGAGGAATAGCCAGTATGCATACAAAAATTATAATCTTTGACGGACAGGCTTCACTTTCTGCTTCTTTTAACCTTGATTTCCATATATGGGGAGGTAACCGGGAAAATTGTATAGTTTCTTATTCACCATATATAGCTTTACTTTATGAAAATATCTATCAGGCAATAAAAGGATCTTATTATATTTCACCAGAAATAAACCTCTCTTCACCATTTAATTCTTTTTACAGTTTTGCAACTTATAGGGCTCACAATGGAAAGGCTTATACATGCCAGGATATAATAATAAGAGAAATTGCCAGGGCAAAATATTCCATAATAGTAGTTATGTTTGATATAAATTATTTGAGTGGTATAAATGAATATGGCGAAAAAACTAATTGTATAATTGAACTTATAAAAGCACAACTAAGAGGTGTTCATGTAAAGATGATATTAAACGGATCAAGGGTTGAAGCCGGCCCTTTGCCTGAAATCTGGGATAAAGATTACAGAAGGTATCTTAAAGAACCTGTTCAGAATCTGGTAGATGCAGGTATCGAGGTAATAAGGCTTTATAATACCTGGGACATTTTCTCACCACTCCATCATAAATTTGCTATATTTGATGAAGAAAGTATTCTTACAGGATCTTATAACTGGTATACTGTGAGTACTGTATCAGATGAAGAGATGTCTCTTATAAGAGATAGAGAAATCGCAGGAAAATTTCTGGAGGAAGTTTATATAATGTTAAGGGATTTCAGATTAAAATATGGATAAAAAAAGCCTCAGGGGCTTTTTTTTCTTTTTTATTAAATTTTCATTGGAGTCAACCCATTTACCCCCCTTAATCTATAAAAAATAATTATACATAATATTTTAGCAGAAAGTTTTTTATTTGTAAACAGTTTTTTAAAAAATTGTAAATATTTTTATTATATAATGTATAACTCTTTTCAATCATATATAGCTTCTATATAAGATATTCTGGACGATTCTGCTCTTAAAGAACCTTCTCCCATTTTGAGTTCTATAGATCTTTCATAATATCTGTTAGCCTGTTTAAAATTACCGAGATCATTATATAAATCACCTATACATTTATAAATATAAGCCTCTCCTTTTCCCAGAGAGAGAGCTTTTTTATAATTTTCCATAGCATTCTCAAACAACTTATCTTTATGAAACACTTTCCCTGAATAAAGATAAGGAATAAAATTATCTGGCGCCAGGTGAATAGCTTTTTTAAGGCTTTCCAGAGCTCTGAAAGATTTATTTTTTTCAAGATAAATAAGTCCCATCAGATTGTAAACTCGAACATCCTCTCCCATAAATTCCAGTGCTCTAAGACAGCAGGAAAGTGCCTCTTCTAATTCTCTTTTTTCATAAAGACTACCTGCAAGATTATAGTATATCTCTCCACAGCTTGAATTTAACTCTAGTCCTTTTTTATAATGCTCTATGGCTTTTGATAAGATTTGTTGTTTTCTAAAAGAATTTCCAAGATTATTATAGGCATAAGCATAAGAAGGATTATTTTTCAGAGAATCCATAAAATAAAGGGCTGAAAGATCAAATTGTCCCAGGGTACTGTAAATACCACCCAGAGCATTTAATACCGTATAAGAAGAACTGATAGACATAGCTTTATTGTAAAAGCTTATGGCATCATCAAATCTACCTTCTTTATAAAGCTTCTTACCTCTATCCATAAAGGCATTGAATTTCACATTTTTCTGAACCATTATTTATAAGCCTTCAGTTATCAGCAGCCAGCAGCCAATTTTTATTATTATTGATGATAACTGATACTGCTGGCTGCTAACCATTATTTTTTACCGAATATCATATCTAAAAATCCTTTTTTCTTTTTATCTCCATCCTCTTCATCCCTGATAAAATTCAGATCCATAAAAGGACTCATAGCCATACCCATACAGCACATTAATGAAAGTTCTCTATCAATTATTATCTGTTTATCCATAGTACTTCCCTTGCTTGTAGGGAGGATGAATTTCTCAGCTTCAATTTTAAGCTGGCTGTTAATATGTTTGGGTAAATTTTTAAGTCCAAAGGCACCACCGGTAAAAATCAAACTTTCAAATTTATCAAGTCTGTAATCTGGCCCAAAAAACCTTATTGCTTTTAAAATTTCAGTTGTCCAGTCCTTCATATGGGGCATAAGTACCTGAAACAGATTATCACCAGAGCTCTGTGTCCATATATTAGCATCACATCTGGTTTTCTTTAACTCATCAGCTTTATCATAAGATACTCGTTCACTCTGCATAAGGACATGTGTCAGCTTATTACCTCCAAAAGAAAATTTCAACGTTTGAACCAGTACTTCGTCACGGATAAAAGTAAGGGATGTTCCTTCAGCTCCAAAATTTATTATGGCAATATTCTTTTTTCTTGATTCTTCCTGTATAAGAAGTGATAAAAGACCTGACATGGCAAAAGCATCTATAGCTATTTTATCATAGTTTAAATCTCCAAGCTTCAGAAACTTCCGCAGATTCTGAAGAGCACTCTTCCTTATACCTGTAACTCTTACCTTCATATTTTTCTCATCTCCCGGTATTGATGGTAAAAGTATTTCAAAATCGACACGGGTATCCTCAGGTAGTAACGGTATAAGCTGTGCAATATCCTTACCCATTATAGATGGTAGTTTTTCCGGAGGTGTAGAGGGAAGTTTTACAGTTCTTATAGAGATAGCATAGGGAGAAAGACATGTCACTACTTCAACTTCACTTTTTAGCATGGCCTTCAAAGTTTTAGCATTCAGTGATTTACTCAGAGTTACAGGATCTGTTATTATCCCTTTTGAAACTGTATTTTGAGGTGTTTTCGTGGAAGCTATAATTTTAGGAAATATATAGCCATTTCCATCAATATCCATCTGAAAAATCTTTATTTCATAGGAACCTATATCGAGAGCGACTATTTCTGAAAGTCTTTGTTTCATCACAGGAAGCCCCATAGATGTTCTCAACTTAAAACTACTGGAAAACAAAGCCGGTTTTTTCTCCTTCTGAAGAACCGGTTTATTAGTGCCTCTCGCTGCTAATAACTCGCGTATCTTAGAAGAATCCTTAATCTCAAATTTAATAATACTTTCACGTAAGCGGGAACTGGAAGCATAAGTACCACTGGCAGAAGGACCAGGTTTTTCTTTTATTTTCACAAGAGCTTCCTTAAATTTTTTGGCAGATATAAATCTATTTTCAACTTCCATTTCCATAGCCCTTGAAATTACAGCCTGCAACCCGGGAGACAGGTCTTCACGAAAATCACTCAGAGGAGGATATATAAAAAGATTTGCACTCACATCATCTTCTTTGTCTGTAGGATCATATCCTGTAAGAAGTCTGTGTAAGGTTACTCCCAGAGCAAAGATATCACTTTGAGGATAAGCCTTTCCGAGATATTGCTCGGGTGAAGCATAACCCGGTGTACCCACAAGGGTTCCTGTCTTTTTCTTATTAAAAATACGGGCCACACCAAAATCCAGAAGTTTTATAGTGCCATCATTCTGTTCCATAAGATTATCAGTTTTTATATCCCTGTGAATAATCATAGGATCGCGATTATGAAGGTAATCCAGAACATCACAGATTTGAAATCCCCATTTAATTACAGTTTCTTCATCAAGAAGGCAATCCTCATCCAGAGCAGTACAGATAATATCTTCCAGTGTATCCCCTTCAACATAATCCATAACCAGAAAATACCTGCCTTCTTCAATAAAGTGGTTCTGTACTACAGGAAGATTGGTATGTCTCAATCTGGCAAGCATAACAGCTTCATCTTTAAATTTCTGGATTGCATATTTTCTTTCATCATGATCTTTAAAATCATCGGTCATGATCTTTAAAACACAGGGTGTTTCGTCCAGATTAAGATCTTCAGCGAGATAAACAGAAGCCATTCCACCTGTGCCGAGAGACTGAACAACCCTGTATCTTCCATGATGAAGTTTTGCACCGGCATCTAATGTCCAGGGGATTATATTATAACCGCAGTGAGGACAGTAAGCAGTTTCTTCTTTAATTTTTTTACCACAATTATCACATTTTATCACAACAACTATAATTAACCTCCTTTATTATTTGAGGAGTCCATAAAACATTATAGGTAAAATTCTATTTTAAATCAAGGTTTTTATAAAATCCATGACAAAATTTTAATAAAAAATAAAAAAGTGCCTGCTTTACAGGCACTTCTCTATAAAATAAATTTATTTATCTTTCATCCATGAGGTTTTTATCAAGTCTGCCACGGCAGAAGGTTTTTCTTTTGCCAGAATTGTGAGTTCATCAACAGACTTCATAGTAGAAGGTGTTACGGTTACACTTCTTCCATGCTTATCATGCCCCAGGTCAGAAATGTTAGTAAAACCAGAGGCAGGGCTTAAGGTAAGACACAGTTCTCTCTGTATTTTATTACTTTTATTCTGTTTAACAAAGTAAAAAGTTAAATATATAAGAGACATTATCCCTATAGCAATGCAGAAACCCACAAGAACTGCAGGATTTATAGAAGATGCGGGAGCAGATGGCGGAACCGGTGGAACTGGAGGATTGGAGGCAGCAGTATTAATAAAGGGCTTATTCAGTACACTGATATAATCTCCCCGACCTGCTTCAAGGCCTACGGAAGCAGCCACGATCTGTTTAAGATCCTCTATATATTTTTCCGGAATACTGTTCAAAGCAAGAGCAACTGTCATTCTTTCAATCTTACCAGGAGAAGTCACAATTTTTGTCTGGTATGTATTAAGTTGATTGTTAATACGCTCTTCTATTTTTTCATAGCCGGCATCTGATTTATCGGGAGAATTATCGGTGTTTAATTTGCTATATTTCTCTTTAATTATTTCCATACTTATTGCATGAACACCGCTGGAATGAGGAAGAATCTCATCACCACAGGAAACAAAAGTCCCATTATTATTAACTATACCGATTGAACGGCCTCCTATTGTGATAATACCTTCATTTCCCTCTACAGAAGACTTGTTCTGAGAAACATTATCTCCGCCTCCGGGGTTACCATAAACTGTCATTAATCTTTCAGTACCATCGAAATTAAGCGTTAAATTAATTCTGACTTTTGAATTACCCTTTCCCAGTACGGAATCTAAAAATTCCTGAGTATTTCTGGTAAGTCTATCCTGCATATCATACTGACGGGCATGCTGAACATCGAGAGGAATACCTCCATTGGGGTCTTCACTTTTAATTATAGAATCTGAAATTATTCTACCTTCTTCATCAACAACTGTAATATTCTTTCTGTCAAGTCCCTCAACGGCACCGGCTACAAGACCCATTATACTCTCTGTCTGAGTATTATTTAATATATAACCATCTTTTTTCTCTATATATACAGATGCCCTGGCAGGAAGAATATCTTCTTCGAAGAGAGCATCTCTTTTAGGGACAATACTTACTGTAGCTTTTTTTATACCTTTCATATCGGTAATCATCCTGGCAAGTCTATCCTGTTCCTGTAAACGTGCCTCTCTCTGCCTCTCATCTTCAGTGGGAATAGCACTGCCCTTAGGAATTATCTCAAAACTTGAAGGCAACCCTTCTCTTTCGAAAATCTGACGCATTTCACCTGCAAGCTGACGTTGTCCCATAATATTAAATTTTTTGTCTTTTTCCTCAACGGAAAAATCCAGACCTTCTTTATAACCGGCTTTACTGAGGACACTTTTCATCTCATCAATATCTTCAGGAGAAATTTTTTGCTCATAAAGTGAAATAAGGCCTCTATCATACATAAAATTATTATAAATTATTCCCCCTGTAATAATTGCAATAAGAAAAATACAGGCCCCGATTTTTACGGTAAGAGGCCAGGAAAGAATCATATTCTTAATCATAATAAAGGGATTACTTTTTTGCTCATTTCTGTTTTCTGACATTCTGAATTTACCTCCTTTGAGAATTTTCTTTTCATTGTGTTAGTCGCAGAGGATTAGAAAAAAATTCCCTTATTTTACAAGAAAAAAGTTAACAGCTACTTTTTTAACAGAAATTTCAAAAATCCCTTATTATTAATGAGATTTTTCTTCTTTAACTTTGGCAAGTTCTTCCCGTGCTTCTGCAAGCTGTTTTGCGTATGCTTTCATATTTGCGACATAGGCTAGATCTGCATTTCTCTGATTTACAAGTTCCACTATTCCCTCCCATTACTATCATAAACACAAATAATACAAGTACCGTTAAAATTATAGATATCGTTACTATAACAGCATCAGCAGAACCTGCTTCTTTTTTAAATTTACCAAACAATTCTTTCGTCTCCTTCTTAATTGCTATTTAGTTTATTAGTACTTATCTGAATTATAATGCCTATTAACATAAGTAGCAATCCCGATAATGACGAATAAACAGTTAACAAATTTTCATATCTGACTGTCTTCTCTCTACTCCCGCCATAGAAGTAAAGATCTCGAGATTCATTTCCAGCATTTTACCATGGAGTAAATCCTTTAAGGCCCTTTCATAATGACTTGTTTTTACATCCGGTATTAAATCGCGTTTTGCCATTTCTGCCAGTACGATTACGTTTTGAATACGAGGTTCCTTCAGATTCTCACAAAAAACCTTTATCTCCCTTATACCACGTCTCTTACATTCCTCTGAGAGCTTTTCTGGTAAGATTTTTTTATCTTTACCAAGTCTTGTAGATAAAGGTTGCAAGAGGACATTATAATAAACCAAGGTACCTCCGTCTTTTAAATATGTATTTAATGCCCTCATAGCTTCATTTACTTCCAGGGCAACCAGCAGATCTGCACAGAGTTCCTTTATGAGAGGAGAATAAATACCATCTCCGATACGTATATGGGAAATAACGGTTCCACCTCTCTGGGCAAGACCATGAGTATCTACTCCACGAACAAAATAACCTCCATAATCACAGGCCCTTATGATTAATTCACTTAAAAGACCTGTACCCTGTCCTCCAACACCTGTTACATAGATATTAAAGTTATTATTCATTAATGTTCACCCCTTTTTCCCTGAACTATTGCACCTACAGGACAGACCTGTTTACAGGAACCATCTCCTATGCAGAGATCCTCATGAACCCATACAGTTCCGTCATCCTCAAGTTGATATGCAGGACAGGCAAATACTTTAACACATATATGGCTTTTATTGCATTTCTCATTTATTCT
The DNA here is from genome assembly GCA_022704525.1 of Bacillota bacterium. Taxonomy (GTDB): domain Bacteria; phylum Vulcanimicrobiota; class SpSt-956; order SpSt-956; family JAKJGF01; genus JAKJGF01. Next base: position 26,274 of record JAKJGF010000005.1, read on the forward strand.
GACAGAAGGAGGAAGGCTTTTGCCGCTTTTTCTGAGCTGTCCTGACAATTTCAGCATACATGGATGTTTCGCAATAACTACATTAAAACTATCTTCTTCAAGGGCTTCTTTTACTGCCTCAGTAAGTTTATCCTGCTGATAAGTATCTACCTCACGTATACTTTTAACACCGAGTCCTTCTAAAACCTTTCTTATGGGAATTTTATCTGTTATTTCATTAAAATTTTTCCCTGAAACAGGATTATCCTGATGGCCTGTCATAGCAGTAGTGCCATTTTCCATTATAATTAAGGTATGATTGTGCTTATTAAAAAGAGAATTTATTATTCCCGGAAGACCTGCGTGATAAAAAGTGGAATCTCCAAGGAAAGAAATAACCCTTCTTTTCTCATTAAAGAGTGTAAGACCTGATGCAGTTCCGTTGGAATGGCCCATACAGATAAGGACTTCTCCAATATTATAAGGCGGAAGGAAACCAAGGGTATGACATCCTATATCTCCCACTGTAATATCTCCTTCCCTGAGAGCTGCCTTTATGGCGTGAAAAGCAGAACGATGGCCGCAGCCAGGACACATCTGGGCAGGCCTCAGAGGAACTTCACTCTTTTTCCCTTTCGCTTTTTCCGACAATATATCAGGCCAGGTATTTCGTAAGATCTCATAGACCTTATCAGGGGTATATTCTCCCATCCACTCTTCTATGTCTTTTTTGCCGATGATCTTTGTGTTAAGATTGTTATCGTAAGCAAAAGCTTTAATTTCCTTCTCGAGTATATCATCAAGCTCCTCAAGAATCTTCACTTCTTTATGACGGGACAGAAAATCTACAATCAACTTCTTTGGAAGGGGATAAACAGTTCCGAGTTTAAGTATATCAGGCTTTTCCTTTGCTTCTTCCAGAACATCCAGAAGAGAATAATAAGGAAGCCCATGGGTTATAACACCTCTACTATTATTCTTATTATCATCTATTTTATTTAAAAGAGAAGTCTCTATCAGATTTTGTATTTCAGCTATTTTAGATAAAAGTTTTCTCTTCATAGGAAATACTGCAGAGGTAATAGGAATATAAGGTCCATTTTTTACGTCAAACCTGGGGGTATTATCAAAAACTTTAGCTTCAAAAGAGTCAAAGAATACTTTCTCTTTTCCATGACACACATGGGTTGTAAGCCTCAAAATAACTGGTATTTGAAATCTTACAGATAAATCTACCCCTTCCTTAAACATTTTATAAACCTCTGTGGGAGTTCCCGGTTCCAGAACAGGTATATAGGCCATACGGGCATAATGTCTGTTATCCTGTTCATTCTGTGAGGAATTTGCTCCCGGGTCATCTCCAAGAACTATTATCATACCTCCAGGAGTTCCGAGAAGTCCTAACTGTACAAAGGTATCTGAAGCTACATTAAGACCTACACTCTTAAAGAACACACAGGTAAGATGCCCGTTTACCGAGGCACCGAAGGCAACCTCTGTGGCAACCTTTTCATTAACGGAAAATTCAAAATAAAAGGGCCTTTTTTCCTTCTCGATTGATCTGATTGCTTCCGCTATTTCAGGTGTAGGCGAACCGGGATAGGAAGTAACCACTCTCACACCTGTTTCAATCATAGCACGGACTATGGCGGTGTTGCCCATTAAAATCTCTGCCCCACCTGCCGGAGAAATAAGAAATTCACCAGGATTTTTCATACATTACCTCCATTATAATAATTCTAAAAATTCTTCCATAATTATTTTTATCTGACCGGGAATTGATTTAATATCTGATAGTTTTCCACTAATACTTTGATTTCAAAATAATTTCTTCTGCAAACTGTTCTTGCCTCTCTTATATATTCTCTAAGTACGGCAACAGGTAAGTTAGTATCCATCTCACAGGCCTATCTCTGTCCGGGCTCTTACGCAAAATCTATGATCCTGTTACAATGAAATCTATTATTACAGAATATACAGTTTTGCATTTATTTAAGTTATAACTTTCTCCTTTGACGGCATATCTTTTGCTCCAGAGCCCGGCCAGGGACAGGTGTGTATATTTAAAATTTTTTGGATACTTTTTTACCTGGAGCGGTACTAAGAGTACTTTTAAAAAAGTACTAATTTTTTTCTCCTATTTTTTTATTATTCTATTACCTGCTTTTTTTTGCCCTTCTTACAGTTCCTGCCGGTCGTCTTATAGGCGTTTCACAGGGAGAAGTTTCTAGCTTTACAGCTTTCCTTTTAAGACCTGCAGGTTTTCTGATGGACTTTACCGATTTATTTTCTGATTCAGCTTTTGTAACAGCCTTAATATCTGTAAGAACAATTTTTTTCTTTTCAGTCTTTTCTTTTCTTTTTTCTTCAGAGCCTTTGTTTAAGAGATTTTCTGAGGGAATTGTCCCTGTTTCACTTTTTATAGTACAGGTGTTTTTAATTATTTCCTGGTTTCTGACAGATAAAGATTCTTTTCTCTCCACTTTTTCTTCTATAACTGGTGTTTCATTACTCAAAACCATACATTCTTTATATTCCTTAACTTTTCTGTCAGATTTCCCCTCTTTTTTTATATCAGGTTTTATTGTAATAATTTCTTCAACATCTGAGTAAATAAGTCTTTCTAATTCCTTTATTTCTTCAGGAGTTAGTTCTTTTTTTTCTGGTTCCCTCTCCTCATCTTCAGTAAGAATTGTACTTTTACTCTGTAATGCTATTACCTGTTCATTTACATATTCTTCAATCTTTTGGTTTATAATTAATTTTCTGTTTCCTTCATAGATTTTCTCGATTCCACCTTCAAGGGTTTCTTCTTTTTTATCTACACAAAATCTATATAAGTAATCCAATCCTTCTTCCCATTCTTTAATTCCTTCTCTTAGCATTCTATCACAAATGGAAATTTCAAGAGTCCACCTGTCTAAATTCATATATGCTCTTTCATAATCATCATTCACTTCTCTTATAAGGGCTTTCATATGATCCAGTATAGGCATAAATATTGTTTCACTAATCTCGCCATCAAGAAATTTCAGAGAATTATCTTCTATTAAGAGGTAATTAGCAGTTGCAAATTCATCTTCTGGAATTTTTTTAAGTATATTATTTATAAAGTCCTCTTCTTCAGAGAGTAACTCTTCTTCCACCTGTTCTGATTTATCATAAATAGTTTTCATATTAACTGACGCCTTTAACTCTTAAGAGAAATTTTCTATAATCAAATTTTAGTGCATACTAAAAGAAGAGTCAAGTAGATAGATGAAATCTAATATAATTAAAAAGAAGGAATGGCCATATAATCTATAGAATTTGTTTAAAATCCTTTCTTTTTATAATCTCATGAAAATATCACCGGAAGAGGTGAAGATAATGTCAAAAAAAGAAGGCCTTTTTTCAAGATTATTTGCCAGAAAAAAAACATCAGAACTTTATACTGCAAAACCTCCGGAAGAGATGTTAGCTTATGAACTTCAAATAATTGAAGGTGATGATTCAGGAAAGTCCTTTGACCTTGGCGAAAATTCTGTATTTATTGGCAGAAAATTACCTGGAGATAAAAGAATAGATATGTTACTTATAACAGACAGGGAAGGATCTATATCAGGGAAACAGGCCAGGATTTTCTGGAATTCTGACAGAAAGGTCCATATAATTGACAGTGCAGGAAGTTCAAAACCAACAATTGTAAATGGAATAGCTATAAATAAACCTGCATGCCTTAAGGAAGGAAGTTATATTGTTATGGGAAGAAACACCCTGCTATATAAAAGAAAAGATATTCCCTCCAGACAGTATATCCAGAATACAAAGGGAAGTGACATTCAATTAAAGGATATACAAGATTTTCAGGAAGTAAATAGATTATTTGACGAATTTTCTCTTCAGAAAGAAGAACTTCCATCTGAAGAATTTCCATCTGAAGAATACATCTTTACAGAAGAAAATGAACATCAGGAGAAGTTAGAAGACTTCGAGAGCGGATATACCCTTAAGGTAATTTCCGGATTGGAAGAAGGCAAAGAATTTGAACTGAACAATAAGCTTATATCTATAGGGAAACTTACGGCAATGGAAAGAAAAGACTGGATTTTACTTGATACTTCCACTATTGCAATTGATCAGGCCACTCTCAAGTGGATGGATAAATACAACAAATTTGGTATACTCCATACCAGAGGTTCTATAGCTCCTACTTATGTAAACGATAGGGAAATTTCAGATGAGAAGTTTACTTTATTGAGAGATGGAGATATCATAGGAGCAGGAAAAATCAGGTTGATGGTTAGATATAAAGTCAGTGAGGTAGAAGAGGAACCGGATTATATAGATAAAGTAGTTGAAGATTTTAAAAGATCAGCCCGGGGAAACGCTGATTTTAGAGTAAAAGATATACAGGTAAGAGAATCATTTATTCCTTCTTCCAAAATGCTCCTACCAGAAATAAAAGATACGATTTCAAATCAATCCAGAGTACCTCCTTTTTCGAAAAGCTCTATTATATCTAAGGAACATAAAAAATCTTTTTCTACAATTATTCCTGCAGAACTGGAACTTTCTGATATTGGAAATGGTAAAGATAAAGATCAAAAGTCAGATCAAACTCTGGAAGTACCTTTTAAAGAAGGCCATATGTTTCAGATAGTTTCAGGTCCTGATAAAGACCGTGTATTTACTATAAGTAAAGCTATGGTGGAAAATAAACTTATTATAGGAAGAAAAGAATGGGAAAGAAAGGATATAGAAATTGCTGATGACAATATATTAGACCGCCATGCAAGTCTGACTTTTGAAGACATCTGGTTATTTATTAATCTTGAAGATGAAAGAGGAGAACTTCTTGTAAATGGATTATCTATAATGAGAAAAGGGCTGGAAGATGGAGATATAATAAAAATTGGAAATACAGTAATGGAACATTACCTGATAGGTTCTCATATGTCCAAGGGGACTACTCTGGAAATTATAGAAGGCCCGGGGGAAGGATTAATTTTTTCTTTAAAGAAAAAGCTGATACATATAGGTAGAAAATCTCAGAATAATAGTAGAAAGGAAATAGAACTTCCCAGAGATGACAGAAGTGTATCACGTAACCATGCCCGTATAGAAAAAAAGGGTAATAAATATTATTTAATTAATGAAAAGGTAAAAAATTTAACTTTTCTTAATGGTGTTTATGTTACAGAACCAAGACGTCTGGTAAATGGTGATAGAATTCAGATAGGTAATAATATTGTATTTTTATATAGAGCAATTGAAGCTCCTGTAGTAATCAGAGGAAAACAGAGAGAAATTAAAAAAGAAATTAAATATATAGAAGGGGAAGAGGTCCTTCTGGTAGGCGGTGGAGAAATCAAATCTTCAACTGATGAAGAAGCTTCTAAAGATTATGAAGAGATTGAGGAAGAAGATGAAGAAAGTAATGGAACGGAAGATTCAGAAGAGGATATGATACTTATTCCCGAAGGAGAATTCTTGATGGGTACAGATCATATAGAATGTGATGCCAATCCCAGACACAGTATAATGGTAAAAGCCTTTTATATTGATAAATATCCTGTTACCAATGATGAATATTCGACTTTTGTGAATAAAACTAATTATGAAAGTGAAGATACCTGGAAAGAATATTTTACTGAAGGTAAAGAAAATTATCCTGTAGTTGCTGTTACATATAATGATGCAAAATCTTATGCCTCATGGAAAGGAAAAAGGCTAACTACTGAGGCAGAATGGGAAAAAGCAGCCAGAGGAGATGATGGAAGACTTTATCCATGGGGTAATAAATGGGATCCCTCCAGATTATGCAGTAAAGATGGAGGTTCTTCTGGAGAAGTAGATAGCTATCTGAAAGGAGCCAGTCCCTATGGTGTCATGAATATGCTGGGAACTGTCTGGGAATGGACTTCTGACCACTATTCATCTTATCCTTATAAACCTTTACCCGTTGATTCTCTCACAAAAGAGGTTGTTATAAGAGGAGGAGATGTCTTTACAGAATTAAAGGAAATGGGGCTTACCATAAGGGCCGGTATATATCCTGATGAGTACGTAGATGGTGTGGGTTTTAGATGTGCGAAAGACGTAAAAAGTGAAAAGTAAAAAGCTTTCACCTTTCACCTTTCACTTTTCACTTTTTCTTATTCCGGTATAAGATTAAAACAGCTTATCCTGTCGCTATCGAAAAGAAAAAGTGCTTCTTCCACATGATCTATACGATAAATTTCTCCTACATCTCCTAAATATACTCCCTTATCAATATTTCCATTTTTTGTATTTATTCCCACGAGTCCTGTGAAATCTTTTCTATCTTCTAACTGACCTTCCAGATAAACATAGGGATCATGGGCTTTTCTGCTCTCCATAAGAGTAAGTCTGTAGCTTCTTATAGATTCCGCCTCTCTGAGTCCTGCTGTATTACGATACTGTTTTACTGTTTGCCAGTAATACTGCTCTGATTTCTGATAGGCTCTGACTCTGGCATGTATAGCACTTTCTCCCTGAATAATATATTCATGGACGAGCACATAACTATTGAATATAAATAAACCTATCCCTCCTGTAAGTACTGTAATGAATATACCTGCGCTCAATCTGAAAGGCAGTGTTGTAGCCGCTGATACCGGTTTTTTTACACCGCTTTCCCAGATTTTATCACCTTGCTGAGGATCAAAGGCAGCAATTCTCATAGAGGAACTGAAAACTACCTTTCCATCGGAGTTTCTAAAGGCAAACATAGGACTGTCTATACCCAGATCTCTATGGTACAGTTTATCTCCTGTATATTTATTAAGTGCTATTATACAGCTTTTATCTCCAAGAATTACTCTGTCATCAAGTAAGAGGATATTTGCAAGACTCCCTTCTCCCAGTCTATAATCCCATATGAGCCTTCCATTTTCTAAATCTATTGCTGTTACTCCAAAGGGACCTTTCGATATCCATTTATTATTATTGGCATTATAAAAGAATCCTCCTCTCTGAGCCCATATAATACCTGTATTTCTTGTAATCATAAGTGAGTTGATTTCTTCATCAGTGAAATTAGATGCCTTTAAAATCTGAATAAATTCTTCATTAGAATATGTGGCGTTCTTCAGGTTCATTAAGATTATAAATTTATCTTCTGTAATTGTGTTTTTCATATTTTCCAGGATTTTATCATTAATTTCAATTACTTCTATAGTTTTCTCTTCAACTAATAGAGTTGGTACAAGACCAAGATTTTCAGTGTCCCACAAGAGTTCACCTGTTTCCCTGTTTATTCCTTTAACCTGTCCTTTCCCCGATGTATATATGATTTTTTCGGTAAATATAGGATCTGCATCTGTTTTTATGAGTTCCGGATCTCCTGCAGGATAGGTGGTTTGCCATAAGATATTACCTGTTTCAAAGTCCATTTTAGTAATACCATCATATAATAAGTAAAGTTCTGAACCACGTAGTACAGGTCTGTGATAACCGGAAAGATTGTATATTTTATAACCAAGCCAGGTGTCTTCTACTTTAGTCCCCAGAACTTCTTTATTAAAATCTTTTTCCCATCTTATATTACCTGAATGTATATCAATATTATACATATGTAGTATTAACATGGGTGATTGGGAAAGAGTTTCCGGTTTTAGATATTTTTGATCTGTTATATAAAGTATGGAAAGCTTATCAAGAAGAGGAATAACATCCAGAGGACGTCCATTTATATCCGGTGTTGACCATATGACATTACCACTCATGAGTTCCAGTGCATAAAGACTCGCATTTTCCACTATTCCTCCGAGTTTTTTGTCAGGATCACTTATAAGAACAATATCTGTCCCTTCTACAGGCCATACATGGTCTTTACTTATTACTACATCTTTTTTGCTCCAGAGAATATTACCGGTTTTTCCATCTATTGCCAGAAGATAATTTTTTGTTCCTGCCATTATAACCCCCAGGGAGGTAAACATCTCCCACTCTATATCCATGGGGAATTTCTTACTCCAAAGCCTTTCTCTGGCAAAAGCAGGTGATATGGTTGGTGAGAGAATACTTGTTATAAGAAAAAGTACAACAATTTTGTTTATTAACCTATTTACTAAAATAGACATCTTTAAAACTCCTTTTATTAAGATTATATTTTAAGCCTTCTGCTTTCAGCTTTCAGCTTTCAGCTTTTTAGAAATTATACGATATGACCTTATATAGTAATCTTTAGCTTATAACGTATAGCTATCTGCTGAAGGCTTATATATTTAAATATTATATCATATCTCATTCAAAACTCAGTAAAATATTTTTAGAAATTTTTTTATCCTCCATTTTGAAGCCTTATATGAAACTGATATTTATCAAAAGCTGATAGCTAACATCTGACTGCTGAAAGCTAATAATAAGTTAACAACTTGTTAACAAAATTTACTTTACTTTAAGTTATTTTGTTTTTATATTAGATATTATAATGTATAAATTGTTAGGAGAGTGTTTTTATGAAGATTTTAAATAATGAAATAAAATATACCCCTCCTTCTGCAGGAACTGTAAAGAGCAAGGCTTCAGAAGAAACAATAAAGATTCCCGGTGAAAGTTATATCAGCTCTTCACATGAGATTGATGAAGCTTTTTTGAAATCTCTTAATACATTAAAAGATCAGCAGGAGATTATTGCCAAAAAAGAATCGAATTCTACAGAAGAGAAAATTAAAATTGCTGTAAAAGATACAAGTGAAAGTGGTAAAAAATATGGACAAAAACTTGGTTCTCTTCTGGCTGCATCGCTGGGGACTCTTGCAGTTCCTATGGGACTTACACTTTTAATGCCTTCTTTAGCTCCAATTATGCTCGGACCTCCGGGACTTATAGCCGGTTTGATTGCTACAAGTCTGGAAGAAAAGTATATTGGCGTTGGAAAACATATAGGAGGTCTTATTGGACAGGGAGCAGGAGCAGCTGTGGGAGTCGCAAAGGGAGCTTTATCTGAAGGTACTGAGGAAGGTGGTAAAATTCAACTCCCTCTTAGAACTCCTACAGGAGCTGACCCAAAGGAAGCATTACTTCCTACACTTCTTCATAAGGCACAGAAAAAGATTCTTGGTAAGGTACCTGAAAGGACAAAAGCTACTGAAATTGGCGAAAATATAGGTGTTTTTGCAGGAACAGCTGCAGGTGGGCTTGTAGTTCCCATGGTAGCAGCATCTGTAATAGGAGGTCCCGTGGGACTTATTATGTCTACTTTAGTAGGTGGATTAACCGGTTTTGTAGTAGGCGGTATTGAAGAAAATTCTCTGGGGTTGGGCAGAGCCACAGGAGAACTTCTGGGTACAGTAACAGGGAAAGCTCTTTCAGTTCTTCCTGAAAAGAAAAAAGAAGCAGGTGAAGCTAAAGAAGCATTATTGCCCGGTCTTCTTCATAAGGCAGAAGAAAAGATTTCAGGAGAAGTAAAGGCAAAGACAAAAAGTGTTAAAACAGGTGAAAATATAGGTGTTTTACTCGCAATGGGCGCAGGAGGTGTATTACTGCCTCTGGCAGCAGGAGCAATTGGTGGACCCGTGGGACTCTTCCTGGCCAGTAATACAATAGGAACACTTCTGGGTATTGCTCTTATGGGAGTTGAAGAAAAAACTCTGGGTATAGGCAGAGCTGCAGGAGAAGTGGCAGGAAAAATGGCAGGAAAAGTCCTTGGCGATAAAACAAATACTGAAGGTGCTGAAGATTCTTCCAAATCTGGCCCTATAGAGAAAGCAAAAAAAATAGTTATGGCCGGTATGAGTATAATGGCAGAACCTATGATGGGCTTTTTGCTTGATACAACACAGATAGCCAACAAATTATTTGCTGAAAAGCCTGTCCTTGTTATGAATTTTGAGGAGAGAACTCCTGAGGTAAATAAAGAAAGGGTTGTAGATAATTTTATAAAACTTGCAGGAATAAATGGTGTTCATCCTAATGAAGAAGCTATAGGGAAAGAATTATGTGCTCAACTGGATGCTTTAAAAATTTCTTATAAGCAGGATGAAATAGGAAATATTATAGCTTCTATTCCAGGGACAGTTCCCGATTCTCCTACACTGGTCTTTAGTGCTCATCAGGATACTGTCTCTAAAACCTCTGCTGATGCTATAAGAAATGACGGTGTTACTATTTATACTGATGGAAAACATATTCTCGGTGCAGATGACAGAGCAGGTATTGCAGTAATACTGGAAGGTGTTAATTCGGTAATGGAACAGAATCTTCCCCATCCTGAAATAAAACTTGTTTTTACGGTGGGAGAAGAAGTGGGGCTTGTAGGAGCAAGTAAATTAAAACCGGAAGATGTAACAACTCGACCTGCTCTCGGTTTTATTATGGATTCTACAGATAAAAATAATCTTCATCTTACAAATGATGCTGTTTTAACAAATCCAAAATCCCTTAAATTTAATTTCAGTCAGGAAAATCCTCTGGTTCAGGTAGTTATGAAATCTCAGGCAGATGCCGGCATAATGCCAGTGCCAATTCACGCTCCTGTCGTAGCAGGTGCAGGTACTGACGGGAATACACCTGCTTTAAATAATAAGCTCCTTAAGAGTATTGCCATAGGTATGGGACATAAAGATCTCCACACACCTCTGGAACGTATAAAAATTGTTGATCTGCAACAATCAGCTCTGGCAGTAATGGGTTTTATTACCAATAGTTGTGATTTGAAAATAGATGAAAAAGGCGAGATAGTTCCAAGATATCCTGTTACATAATTTTCATTATATTGTGTGCTTTTAATAAAAGAGGAAAGCTTCCTAGCTTTCCTCTTTTATTCCGGGAAGAATCTATCAATTCAATAGATTTTTTATAATTTTCTATAATTTCTTTAAAGATTTTAACTTTTTCTGCATCTTCTTCTATTTCCTGTTTCAGATAAATATTATCTATTTCTTCTTCTATTAACATTATAAGTTTTCCTTTTTCAAGTTTAGAATTGAAATACTTTACGAGATTATTTAGTATTATATTTTCATTCTGAAGTAATAGATCACTTCTGTCAAGCATAAGAGTATTAAGGGACTTTGCTATAGATAGAAGCTGAATACCTGTTATAAAGTTGAGTAAACACTTATTATTGAAAAATAGAAGGGTCTCTTCAAGAGCGAAAAATATGAGGTTAAGAGCCAGATAAAAGTTAGTAAATAGTAATTCCGATAATCTATTTTCAGGTTCTTCCTGTGTTTCTTCCTGTAAGTTTTTAAGTATATATATTACTGTCTCCTGAAGAGCTTTAATAATATATGAAGAGTCTTTTACCGGGATTTTTTCGGTTTTTATCAATTTATCTATAAGAAGACCTGATGTTTTCATCCCCTCAGGGACTGACACGGAAAGGGTCTGATATTTTATAAGGTCCAGTAAATTTTCAGTCCAGCGGGATAATCTGGCAGGATCTTTTAGAGCTTTAGGACCCGGAGTTGATAAAATTTTAAATTCTTCACAAAATTCTTTATTTAAAAGAACATCTGTAAATAAGAGGCTTTCTATATTTCCCGGAAGAGTTAAATTAATGATTTCTTTTTTTATCACCATATGTTCAGGAGATTCATACAGTCTATCGAGATATTCCGAAAATAACAACAGGGCTCCCACATATTCTATTATATACTGGCCTATATTTGAACAGGCCATCAGATCTTCTGGATGAAATCTTTCTATTATTCTCAATTTTCTTTCAAATCTATCTAATTCCGAGAGAAGAAAGCGATGGGTAATTCCGAGAAGTGTAACCTCTATCAGTTTGTTCTTTGTATAACCAGTGGAACTGAATATATGCTTTCTTATAACTCTACTCAGGGACTGGCAAAATCCGCTTTTAAGAATTTTCTCACATTCCTCTGTAGAAAGAGAAATGTCTATCAAGTCCAGGGAATCCTTCATCTGATAACTTTTTAATATGATTTCATAAACCTCGGAGTTTCTCATAATTCAAGTTTATATTATTATCTTCTGAAATTCAAGTATTTTTAAAGAAGGAAAGTAATATATTAGGGCGTATATATAAGCAATCAACAGTCTGCAATCAGCTATGACCATTATAATTTTCCATGAAAGCTGACTACTGACCGGTAAAAGCTAATAATGAAAGAGGTAGAAAAAGTGCAAAATCTTCTGGTGGAAACTATAAAAAAATTTAAAGATCTCTGTGATTATCTGGAAATAAGGATAGAAGATTATGAGACTACAAAAATTGCCATAAATACAGAGGAAACAGAGAGAGTAGGGACTTCCCTTGAAAAAGGTGGTAATGTAAGGGCTCTGGTAAAAGGAGGCTGGGGATTTTCTTCTTTTAATGATATTAACTTGCTGGAAGATTATACCCGTAGAACCATAGAGTATGCTAAAAATATGGGGAGGGGGAAAAGTCAGTTTTATCCTGTTTCTCCTGTAGTTGATAAAGTAAGTGTTAGACCTGTAATAGACCCGCGAGGTATATCCCTGAGAGATAAAAAGAAACTTCTGGATGATTACAATAAAATAGCCTTAAATTATGATAAAGAAAAAATCCGAAACTCTATGCTTATCTATTATGATCAATTTAAAAAGAAATATTTTTCTACTTCTGAAGGAACATATATAGAACAGGAGATACTGGATCTTTTTGCAGTAATTAAAATTATTGCTACAAAAAATGGCATTGCTCAATCTGCAGTTGTAACAGTAGGAAGCTCAAATAATTTTGATGTATGCCGAAATTTAGAACAGAAAATAGAAGAAGCCTGTGAGACATCTTTAAAATATCTTGATGCTTCCAAAGTAAAAACCGGGGTCTATACGGTTATCTGTGACCCAAAAGTAACAGGCACCTTTGCCCATGAAGCTTTCGGTCATACCTGTGAGGCAGATCATTTCTATAAAAGCGAATCCTTACAGAAAGAAATGAAACTGGGAAAAATCTTTGGAAGTAAAATTCTTAATATTTATGATACAGGTCTGGATGTGGGAACCAGAGGTTATATGAAATATGATGATGAAGGTGTAAAAACAGAAAAAACATATCTTATAAAAGAAGGTGTTCTTGTTGGAAGACTTCATTCCAGAGAAACAGCAGGTATACTGGGGGAAAAGACTACAGGTTCCGCAAGAGCTGTAAATTATCGCTTCCCTCCCATATGCAGGATGAGAAACACCTGTATAGAAGGAGGAACATCTACTTTTCAGGATATGATAAAAGATATAAAACTTGGTATTTACGGTATAGACTTTTTGTATGGTTCAGGAGGAGAAATGTTTACAGTTGCTCCTGCGTATTGTTATATGATAAGAGATGGAGAACTTGCTGAACCTGTAAGAGATGTTAAAATAACAGGAAATCTTTTTGAAACTCTTAAGAATATAGATATGATAGGCTCTGATTTTACGATCAATGACTCAGGAGGCGGATGTGGTAGAGGTGAACAATGGCCTCTTGCCACTACAGAATCAGGGCCTCATATGAGAATACAGAATATGTCAGTAGGAGGAGAATCTTAGTGGAAAATCTTACAGAAATTTTAAAATCTTCTTCCCTTAAAACTGAAGAGAGTGAAGTATTTTATTTGAAAACTGTTATTGATAAATTAAAATTTGAAGGAAATGAATTGCAGAGTATGACAGGGAAACAGAGTGAAGGAACAGGTCTTCGTATCAGAAAAGATGGCAAAATAGGTTTTGTCTCTTCCTCTGATCCTGAGAAGGATATAATAGAGAGAACCATTGCCAGCTCAGAATTTGGAGATACCTCTCCTTTTAAATTTGCTCAAAAGAATATAATATTCCCTGATGATGGATATTTGAATGAGAATATAACAGCACTTCAAATGGATTCTCTTATAGATAAAGGAGAAAATATAATAAAAGAAATAAGGGCCTTTGATAAAAGGATAGATGTGAATATAACATTTGAAAAAGCCTTTGAAGAAGTTAAGCTTTTAACGTCCTCCGGATTCTCCGGCAATTATAAAAAGAATTACTACTATATGATGATTAAAACCGAGCTAACAAGGAAAAATGATATATTTCAGATCTATAAAGGTTTCTCTGACAGGGAAACTATAGGCAGGGAAGAAAGTTTCATATCAGATATATTATTTGATATAGAACATGGAATGGAAGTAGTAAAAATAGAGAATGGTAAATATCCTGTTTTATTTGCTCCTGACGCCATTGAAGATTTACTTACCAGCTTTATCTCCGGTGTGAATGGAAATAAGGTGTACAGAAAAACGTCACCTCTTTATGCAAAATTGGGAGAAGAAATTTTCGACAAAAGAGTCACTGTCTGTGATGATCCTACTATTTCTGGAGGAACAAACTCCTGCCCCTTTGATGATGAAGGTACAGAGGCTAAAAAAACTGTTCTCATAGAAAAGGGTATCCTTAAAGGTTTCCTTCTGGATCTTAAAAATGCCAGAAAACTGAATATGACTCCTTCGGGAAATGCCTTTCGTAAGAACTGGATATCTGGAAGAAGTTACGAGTTTTATCCTTCAATAAATTTTGCCTGTATTACAATAGAACCTGGAAATATACCGAAAGAAAATCTTTTAAATGATATGAAAACAGGAATTCTGGCAAAAATGGTTCCTGATTTTTCTATGGGTAATATTCAGAATGGTGATTTTTCAGGAACCATATGGAGTGGATATAAGATAGAAAATGGGAAGATAAAAGGAAGATTAAAAAATACGGTCTTAACAGGAAATCTTTATAAGCTTTTTAAAGAACAACTCCTTGAGATGAGTTCTAACATATATTATACTATGTCATCAAATTCCAGAGTTCCTTATATGTTATTTAAAGATGTGGAAGTGACCTCCTGGACAGGAAATTAGACCAGGTATGGAAACAGACAGGTTAGTATCAATCTCACAAATCTGTTCCTGTCCGGACTCTTACGCAAAATCTATGATTCTGTTACAATGAAACCTGTTATTACAGAATATAAAGTTTTATATTTATCTATACTTTTGCACTTTTTAAACAAAGCCTTATTCTACCTTGCAGGACCTCCGCGAGAGATGTCCTTAGGGGACAACAATTTTTCAAAATTCTGCAAAAGTATAGTATATATATTTAATAAAGTAAATTAAATATTTGTTACTAATGTTAAATATTTGTTACTAATGTTACAAAAATGCAAATAAATTTCTAATTAAATAAATCTTCATAAAAATTTACAATCTTCTTTATATTATTCACCAAGACTCAGTAAAGGTTGACCTGTACCGGTTTCTCCCATAGCCTGAAGAAATTTTTCCTTAACTCTGGTTTCTATAATTCCGGTGTCAGACTTTTTACTCAGTGGAATCTGTCCACCAGCCATTACTCTGTGGCCACCGGACATACCCATTCCATTTATAACCTGGTGGATAATTGTTCCTGCATAGGGGTATATAGTAGTTGTGCGAAGAGAAATATTCAGTGTATTATCATATCTACCCATACAGAGAGCGGCTTTTGTTCCTGTCAGACGAATAAGTAAGTCTGCTATTTCGGCAGGGAGATCGGGTCTGTGCATATGACCCATGACAGTTACTACTGCTTTTCCATAAACCATGGTAGAACGCAGGGCATTGTCAAGGGCACGAAAATAGGAAATTGGTAATTGAGCCTGTTCTACCTGGGATAATTTATGGTGATCCACATGAGCTAAAAGATAAAAATATGCGTACTCATCTGCTTTTGATGTAATTCTCGACAATCCTCTCGTATCTGTTTTTAGACCATAGAAGAGTGCTGTGGCAAGACATAGATCCAGCTTTACTCCAGCTGACTCCAGATACTGAAATATGATAGTTGATGTAGCTCCAATCTCTGGTCTTAGATCTATATACTTGACCTTATCCATTGCCGAAAGGTTAGGTTGATGATGATCAAAAACCATAGAAGGATAGATGTCTTTTGGTAAGAGATTATAACCGCTTTCAGGCTGTGTATCAACCAGAGCAATAGATGAATAAGAACCAATATCTCTTAAAGATTTTACCTTTCTCCAGTCCGGTGTCAGATATTTTAACATTGCTCTATTTTCCACACGACCTACTAGGCCTGTATAGATTAATCGACTCGGTATATTCCATACCTGCTTTAGCAGGACAGATAAACCATAACCTGCAGCAAGTCCATCCGGATCAGGATTGTGATGAGTCATTATAAGAACAGGTCCTCTCCTGCCGGTAGCTTTATAAAGCATTTCCAATTTATTTGCATCGATGGGATTTGGGTTATTAGTTATCAAAAATAATTTTACCTTTCTACATTAGAGTAATTATTATTTACTATAAATTTTTTCCAAAAAAGCTGCTAATATCAAAATAAAAACTTTTTTCTTTACCACAGGACTGGCATTCACATTTAAGTCGGTCAAAAGGTCTATTGTCCTTAAACAGGAGGGATTGCATTTTACTCTTAAGAGGGCCTCCACATTCACATTTCTGTATTGAAATATAGCTGTATTCTTCAGAAATACTTGAAACTACAATGGCCTCATCCTGAGAATACTCTTCAGACATGATCTCAACTCCTTTATAGAATTCAGGGTTTACGGGTTTATTAAGATATCTTATACCTCTAAATCTTCCATTACTTTTTTCGGATTGTAAACGTTTACGGATTTATTAAGATATCTTATACCCCTTTATCAAATAACTATAAATTTAATATGATTTCTTCGAAATCTTTGTATTCTTTTCTTGCCGCTTCCTGAGCATATGTACGGCAGGTATTAATTTCATCAAAGTGATCTCTTAATAGTGATAGAATATTTTTATCAAGTGATGAATTATTCGCCATTTCTTCTATTATTTTCATTGCTCTATCTGGAGACATACCCTTTCTATAGGGTCTATCCTCTGATAGAGCAGTAAATACATCTGCCAGTGCCATAATTCGTGATCCCAGGGATAAATCCTGTTTTTTCAGGTGAAAAGGATAGCCACGTCCATCCATTCTTTCATGATGAAAGGAAGCCCAGTTATTAATAATATCAAATTCAGCAATATTTTCAAGAGTACGATATGTATAGTAAGTATGACTTCTTACAATACTGAAGTCCTCATATGAAAGGCTTCCTGGTTTTTCAAGTATTTCTGTCGGTACAGCAAGTTTACCAAGATCATGGAGATAGCCTGCAACTTTCATTATCTGA